>NZ_JBHZCY010000038.1:0-67727 GCF_042786665.1 Kitasatospora sp. NPDC059146
TGAAGGCCAACGAGTTCATCGCGTTCTGGCTCAAGGACGGCCGGGTCCTCGCGGGCATGAACATGAACATCTGGGATGTCACCGACCCGATCCGCAACCTGATCGTCTCCAAGCGCGTGGTGAACGCCGACCGCCTGGCGAACCCGAACATCCCCCTCAGCGAGGTCTGAGAGACACGACAGGAGCCCTGGCCAGCGAGCAGCCAACCGACCCCCACCGCGGGCCGCACGAACGGGACCGGCTCAGTGGCCAGGACTCCCTCCGGCGGGCGTACAACCCTCGCCGAGTAGGGAGAAACCGTGTCGCGCGACCCATCCGGCCACTTGACCCCCAGCCGCCCGGCCATAGCCATCGCTGCACATCAGACGACAGCCCGCGCTGTTCGTTCGCCGAAGGGGCGTCTCAGACATGGCAGTAGACGACGAGTGGTCCTCGGCAAGTCCCCATCCATACCCCTGCCGCTACGATCCTCAGCCACGCTCCACAGGCAACCCCATTCGGAAGCGTGGAACTCGGGACACTCATCTACAGGTCCTACTCGCCGATCTCGCTGTAATGGTGCCGCACCGGGGTGGTACAGAGCAACCTCGACTACAAACTCGACAGGCAGATCCTCAACGGCCTGCGATGGTGCCGCACCTGGATAGTGTGGAGGGGGATGTGCCAGCGTCTAAGTTCATGAACGCATGCTCCGCGCTGTGATAGTGCCGCACCCGGATGGTGCGGAGCGACTACGGAGCGCGCGGTTGACGTTCTGCTCGGAAACGGAACTGCGATGGTGCCGCGCGGGGAGGGTGCGGAGCGGCATGCGTGGACGCAGCCCAACGCCACCGATCTCAAGGGGCTGCGATGGTGCCGCACCGAAG
This sequence comes from Kitasatospora sp. NPDC059146, assembly GCF_042786665.1. Taxonomy (NCBI): domain Bacteria; kingdom Bacillati; phylum Actinomycetota; class Actinomycetes; order Kitasatosporales; family Streptomycetaceae; genus Kitasatospora; species Kitasatospora sp. NPDC059146. The sequence goes on from NZ_JBHZCY010000038.1 coordinate 867, forward strand.
TGGTGCGGAGGCACGCCGCGGGGATGAGCCGGCAGGCCGTGCAGGCGCAGCGATGGAGCTGCACCGAAGTAGTGGTGCGGAGGTACATCGAGGAAGACGCCGCAGAACTCGGCCGGGTTGGAGCTGCGATGGTGCCGCACGGAAGCGGTGCGGAGACACCACCGAAGTGGCGCCGACCGGCGGATCCATCAGGACGCTGTGACGGAGCCACACCGAAGCGGTGCGGAAGAACGCTGGAACGGGCCAGCAGGCTGGCGTGCTGGCTGCGAAGGAGCGGCACCGAAGCGGTGCGGAGGCACGTCGCAGCGCAGGAGCCAGAGGTTGTCGGAGCCGGGGCTGCGATGGTGCCGCACCGGGATGGCGCGGAGCGACCCCAGTCCTCGACGGCCGGGTGATCGTGCCAGCGGGAGCTGCGATGGTGCCGCACCGGGATGGTGCGGAGCGACTGCCGCCGATCTTGGCGTAGCGCATGCGGTTGGCGCTGCGATGGTGCCGCACCGGGACGGTGCGAAGCGATGCCCGTACTGACGGCCGGCCATCTGAGTGGTCGAGACACTGCGATGGTGCCGCACCGGGAGGGTACGGAGCGACTCGGCCCCAACCAGGGGCTGTGGCTGCCGGGGGCGCTGCGATGGTGCCGCACCGGGATGGTGCGGGAGCGACGAGGTCGGCGTGGACCTTGAGGGAGGCGTTGTCGTAGCTGCGATGGTGCCGCCTCGGGATGGTGCGGAGTGACTGGCGCGTCTGAGCGGAAGACGAAACCGGTGGCGAGGCGCTGCGATGGTGCCGCACTGGTCAGGTGCGGAGGGCCTCCGGTTCGGGCGGAGGGATCGTGGTGACGAACTGCCGGCTGCAATGGTGTCGCAGCAGGGAGGTACGGAGCGACCAAGACCCGGACGCGTGCGCGGCCTGCGCGGACATGCTGCGATGGCGCCGCAGGAGGGTAGTGCGGAGCAACTCGTGGGCCACGGCGAGGGCTTCCTCGACTGTGTCGCTGTGATGGTGCCGCACCGGGAAGGTGCGGAGCGACGAGCGCGTCCAGAGCAGCGGACTCGTGGGGTGGGTGCTGCGATGGTGCCGCACCGAAGTGGTGCGGAGGTCCGCTTACGGCGGGCCGGCCCGCCGACATCGTTCTGTGGCTGCGGTGAAGCCGCACTGGTGAGGTGCAGAGGAACGATGCGGTCCTGGCGGTCCGCGGGTTCCAGCACTGGATGCTGCGACGGTGCCGCACCGGGGTGGTGCGTAGCGACCCCGGTTCAGCCGCTTCTGCAACGTCACCGAGATGATGCTGCGATGGTGCCGCACCGGGATGGTGCGGAGCGACGTGAGGCCGGGGAGGATCTTCTCGGCCTCGTCGGAGCTGCGATGGTGCCGCACCGGCAGGGTGCGGGGGGACACCAAGAAAGCCGAGCTCGCGGTCGAGGTAGAGGAGCTGCGATAGTACCGCACCAACATAGTGCGGAGTGACACACCGCCGGCCGTGCCGTACCGGGACTGTGGGGAGCGACAGCCAGGTGTCGGCGGAGTTCTCCTCGCCGGAGATGCTGCGATGGTGCCGCACCGGGATGGTGCGGAGCGACGCGGCTCAGCGTGCCCGCGATGTCCCAGCCACTGAAGCTGCGATGGTGCCGCACCGGGATGGTGCGGAGCGACGGCGGTTGAGCTGCTGGTCTGGTGGTTCGGCGGGTTGGCTGCCGTGCATACGTGGGTTCCATTTGGGGTGATTCGGACTTCTCGCTTTGGCGCGATGGGGTGTTCTCGTGTGTGCTTGTGGTTCCGAAGTCGTGTCCGGCCGGGACGGTTTTCTCGGTGTTGGCGCTGTGGAGTTGTCAAGGATCGGGTGTTGGTGGGGTGGCCGGGGGTGGGGTTCAGGGCCAGAGGTGGCGGCTGGCGGCGAGGGGGCCGTTGGATTGTTTGAGGCCGGTTCGGGGTGCGGTGTAGAGGGCGGTGACGCCGAGGTTGGTCAGCATGCCGGCGTTGCGGGTGTTGCTGGGTTCGGTGGCGCGGACGGCGGGGTGTTCGAGGAGGACGGTCACGTCGGTGGTGGTGAGTGGGGGTGTCCAGGCGGGCCAGCGTAGGGCGCCGCGGCTGTCGGTGGTGTCCCAGCTGGTGGCGGCTTGGGTGCGGCCGGTGGCGGTGAGGCGGAAGGTGGCGAGGGCGTGGAGGGCAAGCCAGGTGGGGCCGGGGGCTCCGCGTTGGTAGGGCTTGCCTTCGGAATTGGTGTGGGCGTCGCCGAGGGAGCGGTGGTCGAAGTTGGCGGAGGCGTAGTCGGGGATGCGGCGCCAGCCGTCCAGGGCCGAGCGGAGCTGCCTCGGGTCCTTGTGGCAGCCGAGGACGGCTTTCTGCATCAGGCCGGTGATGGTCATCTGGCCGGCGGCGGCGATCAGAGGGGTGACGGGGGTGCGGCGCACCGTGGCGGAGCTCGGTTCTTCCTCGGGTTCCGGGTCGTTCTTGCCGGTCTTGGGTTTGGTGTCTTCGAAGCACATGACGTTGGCCAGGGAGGCGAACCAGGAGGCGTGGCGGTCGCCCGTTTCGCGTTCGGCTTGGGCGAGTTCGCGCAGCGTCTGGTGCGCGGTGTCGACGCGCATTCGCAGGGCTTCGTTGGGGGCGGTGGCGTTCTCGCGTGGTCGGGTCAGGAGTCCGGGGACGTGGGGGAAGGAGTCCCAGACTTCCCCTTCGGCGCCGGCTGTGTCTGCGTCCTCGCCTTCTCCGTCTTCCGTCTCGGCTGCGTCCGCAAGCTTCCCGGCGGTGCGGGCGGGCTTGGGCGGGAGGTGGGTGGTGAGGAGTTCGGTGAGGGTGTCGAGGGTGAGGGGTTGGTCGGTGGTGAGGACGGCTGCGCCGGCCGGGCCCTTCCAGTGGAGGTGCGGCTCGGTGGGCAGGGTGGCGGTGGTGAGTTCGAGGACCCCGAGGGCGGCGAGGAAGCCGAGCGGGTCGTCGGAGCGCAGGGCGGGGAGTTCGAGCTGGTGCATGGTCAGCTGCCTTCTTCGGAGCAGGCGATGTCGGCGAGGCGTAGGACCGTTTCGAGGAGGGCCAGGCCCCAGAAGCCGTAGCGCCGGTTGAGGGCGCGGAAGCGGCGGGGGCCGGCCCAGTCGGTGCCGATCACGGTGCTGGAGACGGTGATGGTGGTGGTGTCGGGCATGGTGCATTCGACGAGGACCGGCTCAGGGTCGGCGAACGCGGGCAGCATCGGGCGGGCGTAGCCGTGGTGAGCGGCGACGAGGTGGGTGACGAGGTCGTGGTCGAGGCCTCGGGCGGTGGTGGGGTCGGTGGCGAGCCAGGTGTGGACGGCGGCGGCGCTGAGGGCTTCGTGGCGTAGGTCTTTGGACCAGTTGGCCAGGCGGGCGGCGCGTCGGCGGGCGGCGCGGTCGGCGGGGTCCATGCCGGACTTGGCGAGGGGTTCGGGCAGGGATTCGGCGAGCAGGCGGTCACCGGAGCAGAGCATGCACTGGAACCGCGGGTGGTCCTTTCCGCAGTCGTGGGCCCGGGCCGCGAGTACGACGGCGTCGACCAGGTCCTCGGGTAGCCCGACGGCCTCGGCGAAGACGCGGGCGCGTTCGCCGACGGCCTCATGGTGGCACTTGAGGGTGACGGTGCGGGTGAGGCTGCTTCTGTCCAGGTCTTCGTCGTCCACGGCGATCCGGTAGCGGCCGGCGTCGGCGAGCCGGGGCGGGACGAGGACGATCCGGCCCGGAGCACCGTGGTCGAGTAGCACCACCCCGGCCGCGGCCGACCGTCCGGTGCGCCACTCGGTGACCTCCAGCAGGGCTTCCAGGCGCCGGCGCAGCGCCGGGGTGTGTCGGGTGGGGCCGTCGGCTGGGGTGTCGGTGGGCAGGGCGGCGAGCAGGCTGGTGATCGCGGCGCGGACCGCGTCGGTCGTGCTCAGGGTGTCCGGGTCGTCGGGGTCTGCGGTGAGGTCGGTGAGGGCCTGCTTGATGAGCGGGGTGAAGTGCTCGGGGTCGCTGCCGGTGGTGCTGGCCAGGACGGCCGGGTCCAGGCGTAGCGGGGTGCGGGTGTGGTCGGTGGGGTGGTCGCCGAGGTCGGGGACGGGGGTGTGGGGGTCGGCGGTCCAGCCGTAGGCGTCGTGGCCGCCGGCGGTGGTGGGCAGGACGAGGGTAGCGCCGGGCTTCAGGTCCCCGACACTGCGCGCGGTGGTCCAGGTGCCGTCGGTCTCGCGTTGGAGGACGGTGGTGCGCAGGCGGGTGGGTAGGTTGCGGGGTTCGGGGGTGATGTCGGCATCGGGGCCTTCGAGGTCGCTGGTGTCGGGGGTCGCGCGGGGTTCGGTGAGGAATCGGCGCACCGTCGCGAGGGGCAGGGCAAGGGTTTCGCCAGGGTGGACGGGGGTGGTGCGGATGTGTTCGGCGAGGGTCTCGGGGTCGGTGGTGTCGGTGGGGAGGTCGGCGCGCCATAGTAGTTGGACTTCGGGCTGGCCGGTGTCGAGGCCGTGGAGGAAGGGGGCGGGGGATTCGTCGGGGACGGGGATGGGGCTGGTGCGGGCGAAAGCGCCCAGGCGTACCTGCTCGACCGGGGGGATGTGTTCGCCGGCGCGGGTGAGCGGTGCGGTGTCGGTGCCGTCGAGAAGTTGGGGCAAGGTGGCGGGGTTGAGGACCAGTCCGCCCAGGAGGTGGCGGGTCAGCTCAGCAGGGTCCTGGGTGTCGTGGGTGGGGGTGTGCTGGGTGAGCCACTGCCAGGAGTTGGCGGCGGCTGGCCCGTAGACGGGGATGCGGTCGGGGTCCTCGGGGTTGTGGGTGCGTACGAGGATCGCGGGTACGGGGCCGAGTTCGCCGCGGCGGTCGAGGCGTCCGAGGCGCTGCAGGGCGGAGGCCCAGTCGCCGCATTCGCTGACCATCGCTCCGAAGGTGCAGTCGATCCCCACTTCGAGGGTCTGGGTGCTGATCACGACGAGGGGGCGTTCGCGGTCGGGGTCGATGCCGGTGAGGAGTTCTGCCAGCGGGCCGGTGACGAGCAGGTCGCGCTCTGCGGGCCGGCAGCGGCCGGTCAGTAGCAGCACGTCCACGTCGGTGCGCCGGGCCAGTGCTTCGTGGGCGGCGCGGGCGTGGGTGATGGTGTTGGCGATCACCGCGACCGCGGGCAGCTTCAGGAGGGGAAGGGCGGCGTCCAGGGCGGTTCCGGCGGCGAGGGCGAACGCCTCGGCGGGCTTCTTCGACCAGCCGCTGGCGTCCAGCAGCGTCACGTGGCGCTCGGCCGCGATCCGCCGCCCGGCGATCGGATGGGCGCGGTCGGCACCACCCACCCCCAGGCAGGGCCGACCGCCGGTGGCGCTGGTTGCCGACAGGCTCACCACCCGAAGCGCCCGTGCCGCCAACTCCCCGCGCGCCGCCGTCTGCTGGTAGAGAGCGGTGTCGGCGGCGGTCGCCAGCAAGGCCTTCGACAGGTGGGCCTCGTCCAGAGCGAGCAGGGCGTCGTACCCGGTCAGGGCAGCGTCGATCGGAGCCCGCTGCGGTGAGGTGTGGTAGCCGCGGAACAGCAGGCGGCTGCCGTACTGGTCCACGGTCGACGTCACCACCAGCGGCTGGGCCGGGCTGCGCACCCAGTTCGACTCCCACCTGGTGCCGCCGCGCATCCGCACCACCTCCAGAGGTGACGCTCCGCCGCCGAGGTCGCGCAGCGATGCGGCGACCTTCGCCCGCACCGAGCCGGGCGGCGCCCCGGCGAGAGCTGCGGCCAGTTCCGTGGAGTGCTGGTGGGCCTGGTCGACCACCAGGCGCCGGTCGACGCAGAAGAACAGCCGCAGCGACACCGTCCGGTGCTCCCGGCCCAGTCCGCGGGCGTGTTCCCAGGCGAGGAGGAAGAGCCAGATGTCGATGAACGTGGTCTTGCCCAGGGCGGTGGGGACATCGAGGTCGGGCCAGTCGGCGCCGTCGGCCACGGCGTCCAGGTAGGCGCTCTGCCACGGGAACGGCGCCCAGCCCTCGCACCCGTCACAGGTCGCGGTCGCGTACCCGTCGGGGCAGTGAATGTGGTGGTGGACCTCCCGGAAGAAGGCCGGGAACTCGGCTGCCTCGATCGTCGGCAGCCGCTCGGTGCCCGTCACTGGTCGTCCTCCTGGAAATCGGGCTCCGGCCGGCACAGGCCCAGGCCGAAGTTCTTCTTGCTGCCCAGCACCACCGGCCCCGTCACCGGCACGGGGAAGGTCAGGCGCACATGGCAGCTCGGCAGCGGTCGCTCTCCCTCCTTGCGGCGCACCGGGAACCCGTCCACGCCCCGCGCACCGGGTACGAGCGCGCCGCGGGGGCTCACCTGCACATGCGCGGGTTCGGGAAGCCCGGCGGCGATGCAGCTGGCCGCGACCGAGTCCGCCCACGCGGCTTCCTCATACTTCTTGGGGAAGCGGTCGAGGACCGTCGGCAGCACCGTGGTCCACACCGTGGAGGGCCCCTGCCACGTGCCCGGCTGGACTGTCTGCGGCCACTGGTCGTGGTCGGCGGGACTGACCCGTACCAGGTCCAGAGGTTCCCCGTCCGCGACCCGGATCCAGCGCAGGCCCCCGTCGTGGCGAAGGAGGGCGGCGAGCAGCGCCTTGCGGTCCTGTTTCGGCATCTCGCTGGGCAGGGCGATGCCCAGGCCGCGCAGCATCCCGTCGGCGTGGTGGTGTCCGGCGAACGGCAGCGCGAGGTAGGCGACCGGCCTTGGGTCGTCCGGGCTGTTCTTGTGGCCGTGGACCGTGGTCATCGCCTCGACGTCGTGGCCCATCGCCTCCAACGTGCCCATCACCATGCTCCGCAGCTGGCCGGTCAGCTCCAGCGTCCACCGCGGGTCCAACGCCACGCCTGGGGCGAACGAGAACGTCAGCAGGTCACCGAACGGCCCCTCCGCCACCGCCGGCTCGTCCCGGTCGGTGTGGTCGGGGTCGAGGTAGTGGTGGGTGACCGACTGGCTCCAGGCTGGCCGCTGCTCCTCGAACGCCTCCTCCAGCCACGCCAGATAGCCGCGGTAGGGGATCCGGATCGGCCGCGAGCCCTTCGGGTACTCCCCGTTGGCGGCAGGCCTCCAGCGCTGCCGCCTCCCGTGCTCGTCACCGGGCTCGTCAGGGCCGCACCAGGCATCCAGCAGCCCGGCCCCGGTCGAGCGCCCGAAGTACGGCACCCGACGGGCTAGTTCCTTCAGCACCGGGGCGAGCTCCTCCCCCGGCTCCGCAGCCCAGCTGAACACCATCCGCGTACCGGACAGCGTCTTCTGTGCCCAGGTGCGCGGCACGCCGCCGGCGGTGCGTCCCGGCAGCAGGCCGTGGGTCACTTTCTTCGGGTCCACGATGTTGGTCACCACCCACGCCGCGCGCGGGTGGTCCGCTTCCATCGGCCTGGCCGGCACCGTGACCACTGGCGGTTCCTGCGCCTCCAGCCAGGTCAGCGCCATCCGGTGTGCGGTGTCCTTGAGGTCGGCGTGGTCGACCAGCGCGCAGAACAGGCGGGCCGGGTGGGGCGGCCACTCCGCGCGCTCGCCGTCCATGGCGGTCGCCTGGTAGAGCGGCTCCAGCAACTCCACCGAGATGTGGAAAGGCATGACGCTCTACTCGCCTTCCGCCTCGCCGATGCCCTCCAGCCGGAACGAGCGCTCGATCGCCTGCTGCACCTGCGAGTTCGGCCGCAGCCGCACCGGCTCCTTCGACCACACCAGGCCCGCCTCCTCGGCCCGCGAGCGCGCGAACTCGAACAGCTCCAGCGCCTGCGCTGCCGTGTCCAGCTCCAGCGGCTCCGTCACCGCCACGCCCTCGCGCCCGCGACCGACCCACTCGATCCGCTCCGACACCAGCAGCAGGTCGCAGCCCGACCGCAGCCGCACCGCCGGAGCCGCGAACGCCAGCCGGTCCCCCACCAGCGCCAGCGCCGCCAGCAGGGTCCTCCCCGCCCGCACGTACTCCTTCGAGGCGTCACCGAAGCGCAGAGCCCGCAGGCCCGCCATGGCCAGCGTCGCGTTCCGCTCGATCGCCCGGACTGTCACCCCGCCCATGCCCTCGACCGGCGGGATCATGCCGTGCCCGACCGCCGACGCCTTGAGCGTCTTCCCCTTGCCCTTCTTCCCGCTGCCCTCGACCGGCCTCCAGCCGTCGGCGGTCAGCTCCACGTTGTCGCCGGGGAAGTTCCACTTGTCGAAGCGCCCCGCCGCCCTCTTCCCGGACAGCGGATCCAGGCCCACCATCTCCGAGGTGTAGGTGCGCGGTACCTTCAGCTGCACGCGGCGCTTGCGGTGCGAGTCCCACAGCCCGTACACGAGGTCCGACGGCGCCGACTCCAGGAAGGCGCGCACATCTCCGGTCCCGGTATCGCGCAGCGCCCGGCCCGTGTCCGTCTCGTCGAACTTGACCCCGGACTCGTCCAGCGCGTCCCGGAAGTAGGCATCACGGGAGCGGTGCGGCGCATCCAAGTTCGTCATCCGAAGGCCCCGGCCTTCCGCGGTCACATGCAGCGCCAGGTGCGGCACCACCACATCCCCCCGGTCGACGGCCTCCAACAGAGCCGTCTCGCAGCGGTTCGCCTGCGACTGCCGCTGGTCCAGCAGCACCACCCTCGTGCGTTCCTCGCCGACCCACCGGTTCTCGAACAACTGGCCCGGACTGTCGCTCTCCATGAGCTTCACCGTCGGCGGCGCCACAGGCGCTCCCACGCCGGCCACCGGTTCGTACTGGGCCACGAGCCGGATCGCACCGTCCGCCGACAGCCCGCTCGCCGCCTCGGCCAGCCGCTCGTACAACGCTTCCATGAAAACCCTCCTTGGGCAGAACCTCTCGGACAGCTCGCATCGAAGCAGCCCCCACCGACAACCATCACTCATCTGAGTGATAGATCGTCAGAACTACTTTTACAGAGATTACTTGGACTAAACTCTGCGGCGGTCGGGTACCTGCCGGAGGCCGGGCAGTTGCTCGTCGAGGTGGCGCACCCCGCGCAGGATGTGGTGCCGGCCGTATCCGGGTATCGGTTCGTCGCCCAGCGCGGGGAGGTGGTCCTCCTGCCGGCCAAGGAGACCGCCCGCAGGAGGCCTACCGGCGGCTGCTGGCAAGGTTGGCCCTGCGGGCGCTGGACTAAAAGGACAGGACGTCCGGCTCTGTCACCCCCTGAGTAACCGCCAGACGGGCCTGCGGCCCAGGGAGCGTCAGCTGACGGGCGCGTAGGTGGCGAGGAGCCCGGAGACCAGGGGGTCCCCGCAGGCGGTGATGCGGCGGCGAAGGGCTTCGGCCTCGCGGGGGTGCCCGGAGTGGTCGAGTTCGACCATCACGACGAGCATCGCGTCCGGGCTTCCCGCGTCGACCGCCTGCTGCAGGAGGAGGCGCCGCTCGTCGGCCTCGGTCTCGTCGGCCAGGCAGGCGAAGCCGACGGCGCCGAGGGGATCACCGGCGCGGGCGGCGTCGCGGTAGGCGTCCTTGGCCGCTTCGGTCCGACCCTCCTGCTGCAGTGCGTGGCCGAGACGGAGGCTGGCGCCGGGAGCGCCCTGCTCGACCGCGTGCCGCAGGTGCGGTACGGCGTCGTGCCAGCGTTCCTGGCCGGCCAGGTGGCGTCCCAGGTACTCGTGGGCGACGGGCAGGTCGGCTTCCAGGGCCGCGCGGTAGGTTTGCTCGGCCTGCTCAGGGCGGTCGTTGGCAGCGTGCAGGTTGCCGAGGTTGATCCGGGCGCGGGCGTCGCCGTGATCGATGAGCCGCTCGTAGAGCTGCTGGGCCTCGTCGGTGCGGTGGAGGTATTTGAGGACGTTGGCCAGTTCCAGCTCCGCTTCCCGGTTGCCCCGTTCGACCGCTCGCCGCAGTACGGTCTCGGCCTCATGGGTCTGTCCGGTGTCGGCGAGGAGTCCACCGAGGTTCCCCAGTGCGTCCAGGTCCCCTGCGGCCACAGCCTTGCGGTAGGCGCGGATGGCTGGTCGGGTCTTCCCCCGGTCGGCGAGGAGGACGCCGAGATTGAACCAGGCGTTGGTTGCTCCGGCTCGTGCAGCCCGGCGGAGGGCGTTCTCGGCTTCGTCCAGCCGGCCCCGCTCGGCCAGTATCTGCGCCAGGTCGACCAGGCCGTCCGGGTTTCCGAGCGCGTGGGCTTCACGGCATGCGGCCTGCGCCTCGTCGAGTCGCCCGAGTTCCTTCAGGGCGAGGGCGGTGAAGCGGCGTGCCAGCGGGTCGTGCCGCTCGGTGTGTTCGCGCAGGACGTCGAGTGCGTCCTCGGGCCGGCCTTGCCGAATCAGGGCGAAGGCCTCGCCCCAAACGGCCGGGATGAGGCCGGCTTCGCGCAGGCAACGCCAGAGCCAGGGCGTGATCGATGGGTGTTCCCGCTCCGCGTTGGACACGACGGTCAGGGTGGTGGTGAGGTCCGGGGCGCTGCCGAGTGCCTCGAACCAGAGCAGCGGGTGGATGGCCGGCTCGGATCGCGGTGCGCCGTCGAGGAGGGCGGGACAGAGAAGGTGCGCGCCGTCCGCGGCCGGCTGGAGCAGACTGGTCATCCCGATCCGGCTCTCCCGGGCCCAGGAGAACGCCGCGTCGAGGGGCTCGGGGCGCAGCAGGTCGGCGCCGGCGTCGGCCAGGTAGTACCGGTGCGCGCGGGTGAGCAGATCGGTGGGCAGGGGGCCCTGGAGCCCTGCCCGACGCAGGTCCACCGCGCTGCGGACCAAGGCGGCCGCGGTGGGGTTCCCGCCGATCCACCACGCTGCCTGCCAGGTTGCCCAGAGTGCTGGGCCAGCCGCGAGGAACTCGCTCACTCCCCCGTGGGTGCAGCTGTCGACGGCGCTCCGAGTGCGTGGGTCGTCCGTGGCGCGGGCGCGGGCCAGCTCGGGCGCACTCCAGGAGCGGGCGAGGAAGACGGTCGCGGCTTGGTCCAGCACGGCCTGCGAGAGCACGGGCTCGGTCGTTCGCCCGTTGTCCCGGTGCGGGTGGGTGGCGGGGGCTGGGAAGTGCCGGGTGTGCACGGTGGCGAGGATCGGGATCCGACAGCGCCTCAGCTCGGCCACGTCCTGCGATCGCAGCCGGTCCGATCCAGTGTGGCGCTCGAGGTAGTCCAGCCACAGGATGCAGGGCTTCGGGCAGCGCAGGACGGCGGCGATCGCCTCCCGCAGACCGCCTCTGGGCGCGAGGCGGACCAGGTGGTCGGGCAGGGCACGGCGGCTCGCCTCGTGGGCGAGTCGGGACTTGCCGGACGCGGTGTCACCGGCCACCAGCACCAGTCCTCCGCGTGCGCCGGCCTGGGTCAGGAGGTCGGCGAGGTGCGGATCGAGGTCCCGCGGAACGTACTGCGGCAGGGCGTCGCCGCGGTGCGGCCACCCGGGGTGGACCCCGGCAGCCGGCGGGTCGAGCGCGGCGACGGTCGGCCACGACCGCCATGCCGCCGGGGGCGCGGGCAGCTGAGTCGAGCCGGCGTCGGGGTCCCGACGCCAGAAGTCGTTCATGACCGCGGCATACTCGTGTTTCCAGCCTTCGAGTTCCGCCACCGAGTAGTTGTCAGCCTTCCTGCCATCGATGGCCTTGTGGTGCGGCGCGCACAGCAAGAGCAGGTTGCCGAAGCCGTTCAACTGCTCGCGCGTCCAACCGGGATCGTGGCGCTTGCCACCCGGCCGCGAGGCGCGAATGTGGGCGATCTCGCCGTCCAGCACCGGCTCGTCGTCCACTGGTGCGGCCAGTGGACGTCCGCAGCCGGGCCACTGGCAGCGCGCCCCGGTCAACGCCATGATCACACCCGGGGTGTAGTTCTGCCGCCACCTCGCCACTCGGTTCCCTCCCGCTGGCCGCCCCGACACCGTGGGGCGACGCTAGCGGGCCGGGCGCCGACTGCGCGGGCGGCAGCCGTCTGCCGGCCGTTGATCGACTCCTTTGTGGTCCGAGCTGTCGCCATTGATCCAGTGGCTGATCGCCCGGGGACCGGATCTGCACGCTCGGCGCCGGCGTGGGCGTGTCAGGCCCGGGAGGGGAGGTGCCCCGACAGTCAGCGGAGCGTTTCTGACTGGCCATCGGCTCGGGCGGCCGGCAACGTCGTCCCGGCCCACGCGAGGTGGGGTGACGCGGCGACAGCCGTCGGACAACCACACCCTCGTCGAACATAATCCTGCGGCCGGACTGGGATTCGGCGAGCATCTCGGCGCCGACGACGGGGTACTGATCATCGACGAAACCGGCTTCGTGAAGAAGGGCACCACCTCCGCCGGAGTCGAGCGGCAGTACTGCGGCACCGACGGCCGCACCGAGAACCCGCCAAGTCGGAGTCTTCCTAGCCTACTCCGACAAACTGGGCCGGACCCCGATCGGCCGGACGCTCTACTTGCCGCAGTCCTGGCCCGATGCCGAGTGGACACCCCGGCATCCTAACGAGCCGGTGGCCTCGCGCGACAAGCTGAGCATGGAATACCTCGGCTACGTCGAGCCCGACGGCTACGACCGGGTCGTGTTCCGAGGGGATGTGAAGGCCAACGAGTTCATCGCGTTCTGGCTCAAGGACGGCCGGGTCCTCGCGGGCATGAACATGAACATCTGGGATGTCACCGACCCGATCCGCGACCTGATCGTCTCCAAGCGCGCGGTGGACCCTGACCGCCTGGCGGACCCGAACGTCCCCCTCGGCGAGGTCTGAGACACGGCAAGAGCCCTGGTCGACGAGCAGCCAACCAAGACCCCGTCCGTTCACCGCTGAGGGATGCACGCGGACGGGGCCGGTTCATCTGCGAGGGCGGACGGGCCAGCGAACGCTCTGGTGCCTCCCCGCTCTCGCAACGGCAGGTCCCGGACGTCGCGGCCCGGCAGCGCGAGGGCGTCCCAGGTCACCTTCAGCACCTGCTTGACGGCGGCGGCCCGCGCAGCGGGGGGCGCAGCAACGCGGTGAGGTCCAGCTCGCCCCGTCCACCGCCTGGAGCAGCTCCAGCGGCCATATTTCCGCCTGGGCCGAGCGAAGCCAGGCTCAGCGGGAGCACTTCACCCCGATCTTCGCGGAATCTGGACTTGGTCAGACGCCGAATCGGCGAAGACCGGGCTGATGCGGCTCGTCGGCCTGTCCGACCGGTCCTCCACCCACTACGTTCTGTCGGCACACCCGCGGCGGCGTGTCCGCCCGGTACGGCGCGATTCGCGGTTTGCACCCACCCTTACGCGGATCGTCGACCTCATGGAATGATCGCGGGACCGGTCTGGCTTTGGGGGTGTGGTGGCAGACGGCGGAGAGCAGTACGAGGCGTCAGCGTCAGCTTTGGGCTATTTGTTCCAGTTCGCCAAGGCTCTGCACATGTGCTTCGAGCAGTGGATGAGCGCTGGCCCTGACTGGAGCATTGCGGTTGAGGCCGCCGACGACATCGAGCAGCATGTGGGCTCCGTGACTGACCTTCTACAGCTCAAACAGCGTGCCGAGGGCGTGCGTTTGACCGATACGTCGAAGGATCTGTGGAAGACCCTCCGGATCTGGGCAGAGGCGGCCACGGCAGGACGCATCGACCTCGACGAGACGAATCTTTACCTGCTCACCACAGCTGAGTTGCCTGCAGGCAGCGTCGGCTATCTCCTCCAGCATCGCGACACGGGACACCGCGACGAAGAGCTGGCCCTGAAGCAGCTCTGCGCTGCAGCCGAAGCCTCGAAGACCAAGAGCCAGGACCTCTTGAAGTCATTCGCTGCGCTGACCGGCATGGCCAAGCCGCTGCAGAGCGCCCTGCTTGCGCGAGTCCAGGTCGTCGGGGGTACCGAGGACATCGCCGACGTCCGGACCGCGATGCTGCGCCTCGCCGCCGTGGCCGCCGGCCACGACGCCGCCAAAGCCTTCTTGAACCGGCTGGAGGGCTGGTTCTACGACCGCGTGATCGAGCAGATGCGCACACCAGGTGGCAGCCCTATCACTGGCGTTGAGTTCGACGAGGTATTCAGTAGCCTCCAGCGACAGTTTCAGCACGACAATCTGCCGATCGACGGCGACATCACCCTCATGACCGGCGACCCCCTGGAACAGGCAGAGAAGATCTTCGTCCGGCAACTGGGACTCATCGGAGTGGGCTCGACGCGCATCCGCTTCGCAGTCCGAGACTACGTGCGCGCCTTCGCGCAGCGCTCGCGATGGACTAACGAGAACCTGCTGCGACCTGGTGAGATCGGCGAGTACGAGCGTCGGCTGGTGGAAGAGTGGGAAGCCCGCTTTGCTGTGATGGAGGAAGAACTCGGGCCTGAGGCCACCGAGGAGCAGAAGAAGGCTGAGGCCAAGCACATCTACCGATGGGTCGACCAAGAAGCCCGCTTCCAGATCCGCGCCGGATGCGACGAGGTCTTCGTGACCAAGGGCTCCTACCAGATGCTCGCCGACGATTGCCGAGTCGGTTGGCATCCCGACTTCGCCGCCCGCCTGATGCAGCTTCTTGAGCCCGTCGAGGTGCCTGGGTGAACCTCAGCCGCGAAGAGCGCGCCCTGTACAACCCCGCCTTCACGGCGCTCCTGTGCACCCGCGCCGTCCAAGGGCACGAACGGCAGTACGACTCCCCCTGTCCGCTGCCCGTGGCCGTCGTGGCAGGGATCATGGCCCTTCAGCCCTCGGTCAGGGCAGCCCTCCCGGGCACCCTGAACAGCGGACTGATGAAGTGGCTCGAGGCGAATGACGGCGTACGCATCGCCATGACCCGCAATGCGGCCCCCCTCGCCGCCGTGGTTCGCCCCGGCGTCCTATTTGCCCTCCAGACCAGGACCCTGCTGGCCACAACAGGGGGACTCACCCTGGCCCTGGGCCCCACCACCAAGGGGGTCAAGGGAGCCACCGATCAGACCATCGCGATGCAGCAGGCCGCCCAGTTCCTCGGGCGCTGGCTGCCCAGCACGGGCAGCCTCAGCACAGTCCTGGCCCTTCTCGGAGTCAAACCGTGACGTTCCAAATTCAATCGGTCACCATCTACGGCAAGAAGCCCGGCCAGATGCGTACCGTCTCATTCCAGCTCGGCGCCCTAAACATCGTCACGGGTGACTCCCGACGTGGAAAGAGCGCACTGCTGACGATCATCGACTACTGCCTCGCCAGCTCCGACTATCCCGTCAAGGCAGGCAAGGTCCGCACCTACGTCAGCACCTACGGCATCACCCTCACCAAGCCCGGTGAGCAGCTCTTCGTTGCCCGTCAGGCGCCCAAGGACAACGCCAAGACCAGCTCCACGATGTGTGTGCTCACCCAGGCCCCCGGCAGCCTGCCACCAGCCCTGGAAGATCTGCGCTTCACGACGCCCGAGGACACTGCCAAGGCCTACTTGAGCGACTTCTGCGGCATCGACAGCACCGTCCGTGTGCCGGCCGTCGGCAAGAACACACTCATAGCCCCGTCCATCCGCCATGCCCTCTTCTTCTGCCTCCAGGCTCAGAACGAAGTCGCTAACCCCGATGTTCTCTTCCACTCGCAGGGTGAGGAGTGGAGGCCGAACACGATCCGGGGAGTCGTCCCGTATTTCCTCGGCGCGGTCGACCCCGAGCAGGCCCTGCTTCACAACAAGCTCCGTAACCTTCGCCGGGACCTGGCCGACAACGAGGCCAAGCTCGCCGTATCCGCAGACCGAACCCCCGCCAGCGGCCAGGCTCAGGCACTCCTGATCGAAGCCATCGAAGCCGCCCTGCTGCCCCCGCAGACCAGCGCGCAATCGGCAGACGATGTCCTTCAGATCCTCCGTCGTCTCCGCAATGAACTGGCCCGCAGCGGCACACTGCGGCCCCACGAGACCGATGGCGACCCCCTTGCGACCCTCCACGCCCGCCGAGCGGATCTGCGTCGGGACTTCGCGCTGGCTCGGGCTCGGATCGCCGACCTCAAGGGCGCCCTCGCCGAGAACGACGAATTCAGCAACGAGGCCATCGAACAGCGCGCCCGCCTCACGTCCCTCGGCCTCCTCCGCCAGGACACAGAAGCCAGGGATGTCCATCACTGCCCCGTCTGCGACAGCACCATCCCCTCGGCGAACGACACTATCGCCGGCCTCACACGGGACCTCGCCCTCCTCGACGGCGATCTCGGGGTTATCCGAAACGACACCCCCGCTATCCGACGGCTCATCGCCGACCAGGAAGACCGCCTGCAAGAGCTCCGCTCAGAACTTGCCCGCAACCAGGAACAGGTTCAAGAACTCACCTTGAGCCTGCGTACGACCCAACAGGAGCCCGATGACCTGCGCAGGGCCGCCATCGTCCAGGGGCGTATCAGCTTCTACGTCGACACGATCGCTCAGCAGGGCGCGGCGCCTCGTGTTCTGGACCGCCGTGACGAGCTGCGCGAGCAGATCGCAGGGCTAGAGGAACAGCTCAGCGGGAGCACCCAGGACGAGCGCCTCGCCAGCTTCTTGTCCCTGATCAACCAGGGCATCAGGGAGAAGGCCATGAGCCTGGACCTGGACTTCGCGACCTCGCCCATCCGGCTCGATCTCAACCGGCTCACTGTGGTCGCCGACACCACCGACGGACCAGTCCAGCTCAAGGACATGGGGAGTGCCGAGAACCACCTGGGCTACCACGTATCTACCCATCTAAGCCTCCATGATTGGTTCACCAGGCACCAGAGCCCAGTTCCCAACGTCTTGGTCCTCGACCAACCGTCGCAGGTGTACTTCCCAGCGGAACCGACCGGCGAGGAAGTCCTGCAGACCAACGACCGCACGCATCTACTGAACATTTACGAGGCCATTCACCGAACGCTGCAGCAACTCGAAGGCAAGATGCAGGTCATCGTCATGGAACATGCTGACCTAGACGACCCAGTCTTCAGCCAGCACGTCGTCGAACGCTGGCGCTACGGCAACGATTCAGGACTCGTACCCTCGACCTGGATGGAGTCCCCGACCCCAGACAGTTAATGAGCGGCCGGGCGGATCTCACCCAGGAAGTCCGTCCGTGGGCCCCGCCAGGCCGCTATGTGCGGGTGGCTGGACGGCTCCAGGCCTCACCCGTCAGTAGCCGTACTGCGTAAGCTGATCCATCACTGGTTCATCAGACCTGCCAGCTCCTGCTGAACAGAAGGCAGGCGCTTTTGGTGCCTATGGGTGGTGGCGCTCTGCCATACAAGTTGCCACTGGGTGGACGCAAACCTCTGGAGCTCTACAGCGAAAGAGACAGCGCCGCCCTCGGTCTGGGCCCCAAGCACAACTCGCAGACCCTCGGCGGGGTGTTCGACGTGATAAACGAACCTCACGCCTTCTAAACTCACGGTTCCTGCTGGCTGCTCTGGCCACTCGTACTCCCCCAACCAGTCGTTCTTCCCCCCTTCTGTGGCGTCATCGCCAGCTGAGAAGTACGCATCGGCAAGTTTGTCGAGAGCATGCGCCATATCCCGAACCGTGGCTTGTTTGTCTCTCTCAAATTGCCGGAATATGTCGTCGAAGAACCCCCGCCCCAAGATCCGATTGTCAGATGATCGAGGGAGGGTCCGCGAGTCCTGTTCAAGCTGCAGCCAAATACGCATCTGGCGGGCGAGCTCCGCCATGGTGAGGCGTGCAGCGGAACTGACACACGTGGCTGCCTCCAGGACGTGCCGAAGACCAGAAATGCCACGCGTGTCCTGCCATTGCCGGAAGGCGTAGACCTCCTCGTCAGCGCAGAGCGGGCCGCCGGGCGGATAGCGGCCCTCGCGACTAGCCACCACGTAGAGGGTTTGCGCCAGCCCGTACACGTCGGCGCTGGCGCCGACCTCGCCCGCGTCGGTGCCGGCTGTGTCCGCTGCTGACTCAGTCAGTCCTGTCGAGCCATTCGAGGGGCACGAGCTTCTCCTGTCCTCCACGCCATTTGTGGCCAACAGCGGCTTGGAACCAGGGGTTCGGGAGATCGACGTGATCGACGACGATGACCTGAAAGTTCGGTGTCACTTCCTGGACAACGGACTCAATCAGTTCGAAGAGCCGGCGCACAGCCTCCTGGTCGGCCTTCGCGTGCTGGGCGCCTCCATCCGGGTACCACGCCTGGGTCGGCTGGTCGAGCCACAGGATGCGGGGCACGGGCCGGTTGTGCTGCACGAAGTAGCGGTGCAGTGCGAGGTGCGCAAGGACGTGGTAGCCGACCCAGTTCTGCCCGCTGCCAAGCCGCGAGAGGGTAAGCCCGCTGTCAGGGCTGCGGAAGGAGAGGGTCAGCCGGTCTGGGTCGAGAAAGACCTGATCAGCGTGTTCGAGTCCGAGTCGATGGGCCAACGCCGTGATGTCTTGCCCGATGGCGACCAAGCGGTCGTCGAGCTCCCGACGACGGGTCTCCGGGCTCAGTTCCGCTTCCAACGACGCGACCCTCGCAGCGGCGGCTTCGCGCAGTCCCTGGAGTTGGTTCATGTCGTCGCCGGAGGTGGCGGGCAAGGTACTGAGCACACCGTGGATGCGCCCTCGCAGGAAGTCGATTTGTCCGCGCTGGGAAAGACGCGCCGTCAGATTCTGCTCGGAGATCAGGGTCTGCAATGCTCCTTCTGCCGCCAGGAGGCGGTCACGCAGCTCCTGGGCACGGGCGTCGAGTTCTTCCAGCGCCTGCCGGCTGTTCGCTGGAACGGACACGACCGCGGAAAGCTGCCGACTGAGGTGATCGAGGCTGCGGCTGAGGGCAGCCGGGGTCGGATCCGCTTCCGGGAGGTCCGAACCGCACAGCACGCAGATCGCGGCATCGTGCTCGGCCAGGGGATTCTCCCTCTGGTCGATTGTCAGTCCCAGCAGGTTCAGCGAGGTGAGTCGGTCGGTGGGGATCGTCAGGGATGTGGCGTAGGACTCTGCTGCTTTGCCGTGGTCAAGAAGGATCTGACGGTCGGCAACCACCGCCCTCAGCTGGTCGCGTAGCTCCGTGCATTGGTGGCGCAGGCTGGCCATCCGTTGCTCGGCCTGTGGGTTGCCTTCTATCAGCTTCGGGTCGTGGTCTGCGGTGATGGCTTGTCGGAGCGCGTCGATGCAGGCCGCAGAGCCGGCTGGTGGGTTCTGAGCAACCATGCCCAGTCTGCGGGCGTCCTCCCACAACGGGCTGAGCGCCCTGCGAGTGGCTGCTTCGGCTTCCTGCGCGGTGAGGTAGCTGTCTTCCGCGTGCTGTGCCTGCATTCTTGCTGTGGCCAACTGGGCGTGCTTGCGTGCTTGTGCCTGCGGGACAGCGCCGATGAAGTACGGCAACGTGTCCCTGAGTGCCTTCCCAATCCATGGCTCGGCTTGCCGATGGAAGAGCAGATCCTTGTTGGCGATCTCGGCCTGGCCTTGGAGGCATAGCAGGGTCGCGTGGCCGAGGTTCGCCTCGACAGTACGGCCGGCTGAGTCTTCGTAGGTGTTTTCGCGGATGCCGATGCGTCGTCCGAGTTGCTCACCTACGGCGTGGATGTTGAGCTCAGGCTTGAGCTCTTCGTACTCCAGCGGCCCTTGGTCCAAGCTCAGCCTGAGCATGGCCCTCGTGCTGGCCTTCCCGCCGGGGCCTGGAGCGCGCCGGGCGACGAAGGCGCGCCCGCCGTTGTGCAACTGGAAGAGCACGGCATACCAGGAGACAGCGTCCGCGACCGGTCCGGCGGGCAAATCGAACGTAGAGCGCCCCATGCAGTACTCGAAGATCCCGAGAAGGCTGCTCTTGCCCGTGGCCGAGTCACCTGTCACCACATTGAGCGCGCCCGGTTTGAAGGAGACGATTCGACGGTCCCCGCGGGTGCTGTAGAGGATGATCGCAAGCAGTTGCACCCGTTCAGGGTGCCACGCCGAGCAGAGAGAAGGCACTGGCGGTGTCCAGGCTGGACAGCCATCGTCCGGCGTTCCGCGCGCAGTTGATGATGTCGTCGAGTTCCGGGTGCTGTGGTTGCGGCTGTTGCCGGTGCAAGCGCGTCTGTAGGCGGTCGTCCGTGAGGCCGAGGACCTGGTGCCTGAGGCCGAAACGTAGGCCCGCGCGCACGGGGGTGACCAAAGCTTGGGCCCGGGAGGGAAAGCCGGCGCGAAGGAGGGGGTGTTCCTGGACCCAGGCGCCGAGGTGGGAAGTGCGCGCGCGTGCGCCCGTTGGTAGAGCTTCTCTGGTACTGCGGTGCAGTACCAGAGGGGCGGCAATGTAGGAGAGCATCCACGGCATGCCTTGGGAGGAACGCCCGCCACTGTAACCGCTGATGGTGCTGGCCAGGAGGCAGGTGATCAAAGCGGGATTGAACATGGCACCGACCAGCGGCGGGCGTTTGGCCCAGGCGCTGCCGAGCAGCGGCGGCTGATCCTGGCGGGTGGGCGGCGTGGTCATGGTCGCTCCTCACGCGGGGCCTGGATACGATCGGCGTAGTCAATATGCCAGCCAACCTGGCCGCAGTCGGCCAGAATGTGACGCTGTCCCCGGGTGAAGAAGGCATCGCTGTAGCGCGGTCGAACGGTTCTCGCTGCGCGTTCCGTCAAGTCGCGCAGTAGCTGTCGACCGGCGGCCTGCTTGGTGGCCTCGTCGGCGTTCGGGGCGAGTCCCAGGGCCATCCATTCGAAGGCCCGGTCCCATTCGTCGACGAGCTCTTCCTGCACGCGGTTGAGTTCCTCAGGTCCTATGAGGCACTCGTCCAACCAGCGGATCGTCTGGGTGGTGGCCCGGTAGAAGTCGACGACCGCTCCCTGGAGGTTCCGGGGTGGGTAGGCCACCCACTGCATCTGCTGTACGAACAGAGCGTCTGTGTGCTCGGCGGTCACCGCGGAGGTGTCCACATCGGCACGCTCAAGATAGGTGGGGAGGTCCGCTTGGGTGAACCGGTCGCGGATCCTTGCGATGGCGGCCTTCGCGGCGCCCACCTCGACACCGTCCTGGAGGCGGCGCAACATGGCGAGGGCCTGACCGTCCCACCAGTGCCACACCTGCGCCAGAAACGCGTCTTCGTGCCCGGGCGGCAGGGCCCACGACAGCGCACGGCGGACGGCTGCGGGAATGTCCTGGATGTGATCGGAGTCGTCTACGACGCGGATCTTGGACAAGAACGTCTGCCGGTCCAACGAGCCGAGGGCCAGGAACTGCTGCCGGGCTCGACCCGTCGCGTCGGACTGGGAGTCAAGGGCCACCGACTCCGGGACCTCCAGGGCCCATGCCTGGTCGCGTGACTGCGGGCGCAGTGCAGCGATGGCGGATCCGCTTTTCGCGGTCTGCGTCGACACGAGCACCAGAGTCGGCCCTGCGGGGTCTTCGGGTGCAGCTGTGTCCATCCAGACTTTCAGCGTGTCCCATACGTCCGGGGAGCGGTCTGTAAGGAGCCGGCTGCCCTTGCGGTGGTGTTTGAGCTGCAGGAGCTCGGTGGGCGTCCCGTGTTCCTCCCAGGACACGTCATCGTAGAGCTCCAAGGCAATTGTCCCGTCCGGCCGGTCATCCCCGGTTCGGAGCAGTTCCAGGAGGGCCCACCACGTCTGGTGTTGGTACCCGAGCGCGCTCGGGGCCGCACCGTGCGAGGTGTCTGCCACTAATGAACCCCCTGCCTCTGAAGCAAGCCGCAGCCTTTGCCGGTCCTCGCAGTCAACCAGGCCATTATCCGCGCCTGGTCGGGGGCTCCAAGCTCCAAGCGTGAGGACCACATCGCAGCCCGCTGTTCGGGTGTGGTGCTTTCATCCGATCTGTGGGCGGGAGCTGAGGTCCCGGGCGTGGTTGATCCAGTCGGTTGGGATGATCCTGCCTCGTCACCTACACCCCCGAGCCTGGCAGGCGCTTCGTCGGCTTCAAGACGACGGTCGGACGAGACGGCGGGGCCAGGGATCAGCGGAACGGCTTGACTAAAAGGTCCTAACAAAGGCGTTGGACATGCCTGTGAGTGATCAGGCAGGTGGCGAGGCCGAGGAAGCCTTCGTGGATGTCGTCGCGCCGTTCCCAGCGGATCCGCAGGCGGCGGAAGCCGTGGAGCCAGGCGATAGTGCGCTCGACGACCCAACGGTGGACGCCAAGTCCTGATCCGTGGGGCACTCCGCGTCGGGCGATCACCGGCTTGATGCCCTGCTTCCACACCAGGCGCCGGTACTTGTCGTGGTCGTAGCCCCGGTCGGCGAGCGGCGAGCAGGAGATCCGGTCTGCGCCGTGGCCGGCGGACGAGGCCGGCCACGGCGGGGACCTTCGCGAGCAGGGGAAGCAGTTGGGTGACGTCGTTGCGGTTGCCGCCGGTCAGCGACACGGCGAGCGGGATGCCCTGCCCGTCGACGAGGACGTGGTGCTTGCTGCCCGGTCGCGCGCGGTCGACCGGGCTCGGTCCACTTTTGGGCCCCGTCGGGCGGCCCTGACGTGGCTGGAGTCGATCACCGCCCTGGACCAGTCGAGCTGTCCGGCCGCCCTCAGCTTTCGCAGCAGGACCAGGTGGAGCCGGTCCCACACGCCGGCCTCGTTCCAGGCCGCGAGTCGCCGCCAGCAGGTCATGCCCGAGCCGAAGCCGAGCTCCTGCGGCAGGTACTCCCACTGGATGCCCGTGTGCAGCACGAACAGGATCCCGCAGAGCGCCTGCCGGTCCGGCACCCGAGGGCGCCCCGGCTTGAGCTTCGGCGGCTCCGGTGGAAGCAACGGCTCGATCAGTCCCCACAGTTCGTCCGACACGATCCACGGACGAGAGATCCTCTTCCCCACGCACCGACCAACGAGCAGCACGACCTGCAGTCACGCTCGCAGCGGCTTCTGTCAGGACCTTTAAGACAGTTGCGAAAGGGCCAGCGTTAGGAGTGTGGGCCAACGTGAGCAACTCGTGCCCGGGGAACCCCTCGACCTCGACAACCGCCTTCCCTGGGGCGTGAGCCGAGCCAATGGATTGACCATTGGCTATCGCGGAGTAGAACTGCGCCGCGTAAACGATCGCTGCCTGGCCCTCGACCGAGTCGGACATGCCGATCGCGAACGGGGCCACTTTCCCTACCAAAGCGTCGATCTGACGATCCGTTGATCGTCCGGCCACTTCCGAGCCCATCGATGGCAAAGACCCACATACCTGGGCTCCACCCACAGGGCCCGGGTCACCCGCGTGTAAGACCGTAGACCAGCTTTGACCTGCGTAGACGTACCGGCGGCGGTCATCGCGTCCCCGGAGCGTCCCCGGGCAACAGGAAAAGGCCTGGAAGCTCTAGGCTTCCAGGCCCTTTGACCTGCGACTTTAACGTCGGGACGACAGGATTTGAACCTGCGACCCCTTGACCCCCAGTCAAGAGAGTTCATAAACGTGCTCATTGGCCTCCTGCTGGTCAATGCGTAGGTCAGTCCGTGCGCAGCAGTTGGGCTCGGCGGGCGAGCTCGGCGGCGCCGTGGACTCCTCGCCTGGTGTAGAGGCCGAGGGCGGAGTGCATGGTGTCCAGCTCTGTGCGGTTGCGGCGGGAGGCGACGCCGTCCATCAGGTCGAGGCTCTGGCCCCACAGTTCGACGGCTTCCTCATAGCGTCCTTGGGCTGCGACGGCCTTGGCGATGTTCGCGAGGGTGGTGCCGCGGAGACGGTGGTAGGTCTCTGGTCGCCGGCTGTCGAGGGCGGTGCGATAGTGACGTTCGGCGGCCTTGTTGTCCTTCATCGCGGTCAGGGTCCGGCCGGTGTGGGAGGCCACAGTGGCCGCGGCCGGGCCGGCTGCTGCGGCGTAGGTGGGGATGGTGTCGGCGCCACCTGCGAGCATGGCGTCCTCGGCGGCGAGGATGAGCTTGGCGGCGGTCGCGCTATCGCCGTCCGTCCCGTGGGCACGGGCCGCGGTGATCAGCAGCAGTGCCTCGGTTTGCCGGTCGACCTTTCCGTGCGCCCGCTCCATCGCCGCCTGGGCAAGGTCGACGCAGCCGGCGGGCTGTTTCAGGTCGAGGGCTTGGTGGACGAGGGCGCGCATCGTCCATGCCGCGTGTCCGGCAGGGTCGCCCTCGCAGGCGAGCTGGTGAGCGAGCAGGTAGAACTGCTGCGCGGCGCCTTCCCGGCCGGCATCGTGGCATTTCCAGCCGATCAGGGTGGCCAGCTCAGCGGCCGCGCCGAAGGCACCGCAGCGGACCTCATCGTTCGGGAAGGCGCCCGCGTGGAGCATGGGGGTGACGACGTCGTCGAGGTAGGTGGTGATGGCGGCCAGGCCGTGGCCGCCGCCGTGCCGTTCGTCGGCGGTGCGGAACATCTCGGTGAACTGTCGTACGGTCTCCAGTTCGCCGGCCCCGATGCGGCGGCCGTTGGCGACGGCGCGGAGCATGGCGGCGGCGGCTTGGTGGTCGTAGGTGAGCGGGAGCGCGACGGCGGCGGTGGAGAACGCGAGCGCGAGGAAGTCCCGGCGGCGGTGCACGATGAGCCTCCTGAGATCGGCGGCGGCGGCCAACGGATCGGGGTACATGGCTTCCTCGACCGGTTCGCAGCCTAGGCCGAGTTCGGTCGGCGTCACCTTGCGCTGGAGCTTCCGACTGAGGGCTTCGGCGAGGTAGCCCGGCGTCCGGCCGGTCGGCGTGCTGCCGGCCACCCAGTAGTGGACGGCCGAACGGGAGGTGCGCAGCGGCTCTCCGGCTTCGGCTGCGACCGTGCGGATCGCCTTGGCGAGGGCTTCGTACGTGTACCCGGATTCTTCGATGACTGAGGCGAGCTGATGGTTGCGCAGCTGTTGTTCAGTCAATTAAACCTCCCTGGAGCGATCTTGAACAGATTGAACGGGGTCGGTGGGCCGCCACCGTACCGCTGCCGGGTGGTCCGGCGTTTCACTGGCGGAACCCAACCACACCCCCTCAGGAGGTTCATTCCTCATGGCTGACGTGTCCTCCGATCCGCGGTTGCGGCAGCTGGACGGCGCCACGGTGCTGGTCACCGGTGGCGGCGGCCTGGTCGGCAGCCGCATCGTTGCGCAGCTCGCCGCCGCCGGGGCCAGGCCGCTCGTGCTCGACCGCTTCGACGCCTACCCGCACCCGGTGCGTGACCGTTTCGAGGTGGACCGGCATGCGGCCGAGGTCGTCCTCGGCGACGTGCGGGAGCGGGCCACCGTGAACTGGCTGGCCCGACGGGCGGACTTCGTGGTCCACGCGGCGGCGTACGCGGACGTCGCGGCCTGCACGCGCCGCCCCGACATCGCGTTCGCCTCCAACGTGCACGGCACGCAGGTCCTGCTGGACGCCGTCGCCGGGGCCGCGGTGAAGCGGCTGGTCTTCGTCTCCTCCGCCTCCGTGTACGGCAACGGCCTCCCGGTCGGGGACGGCCCGTCCCGGTTCGCCGAGGACCAGCCGCTCGACCCGATCTCCGTCTACGCCAACACCAAGGTCTGGGCGGAGCACCAGGTGCGGCTACTGCTCTCCGGCACCGGGACGGAGCACGCGATCGTGCGGTACTTCTCCGTCTACGGCGAGCCGCAGGTGCCCAAGCCCGAGTCGCACTCGTGGATGGTGCCGTGGATGGCCATGTCCGCCCACACCGGGCGGCCGATCCGGCTCAACGGCGGCGGCCGTCAGGTGCGGGACATGGTGCACGTCGAGGACATCGCCCGCGCCACCGTCCTCGCCCTGGTCACCGACCGGATGACCGGGCGGACGGTCAACGTGGGCACCGGCGTGGCCACGACGGTCCGGCAGATCGGCGAGCTGATCGCCGGCCACTACTCGGGCGCGGAGTTCATCACGACGCCCATGCCCGCGGGCGACCCGCGCGGCGGCTGCGCCGACACCCGCCTGGCCACCGACCTCCTCGGCTGGCAGCCCGGCATCACCCTGGCCGACGGCATCAGCCGCTACGTCGCCTGGCTGAAGGTCACCCCCGGAGCGATCCCGGACTGGTTCACCACTCCTCCCGCTCTTACCCCCGCCACGACCTCGGCCGCGCTGGCCGCCTGAACGAAGGGATCACCCCTGATGCATGTCGTACTGCTCGGCGGAGCCGGCTACCTGGGCACCGCCGCCTCCCACCACCTGGCTGCCCTCGGCCACGACGTCACCGTGGTGGACGGGCTGATCTACCACCGCGAGGACGACCCCGCCGCGGTGCTTCCCCGTACCGCCCGCTTCGTGCACGGGGACCTGCGCGACGCCGCCCTGCTGGCCCGCGTGAGCGCGGACGCGGACGCCGTGGTGCACTTGGGCGGGATCGTCGGCGAGCCGGCCAGCCAGCTGGACGAGCAGCTGGCGGTCGAGCTCAACTACGGCTCCCCGATGATCGCCGCCGAGGCCGCCACCGCGGCCGGGGTCGGGCACTACGTCTTCTTCTCCTCGTGCAGCGTCTACGGGCTGCACGAGGGCACCGTGGACGAGGACACCGAGCCCAACCCGCTGGGCATCTACGCCCGCACCAAGGTGCTGGCGGAGCGGCGGCTCCCGGACGTCCTCGGCTCGCCGAGCGCGCTGACGTGCCTTCGCCTGGCCACGGTGCACGGCGCCTCGCCCCGCCAGCGCCTGGACTCGGTGGTCAACAAGATGGCGTCCCACGCGGCCTCCAGCGGCCGCATCCCCCTCAACGGTGGCTCCCAGCGCCGGCCGCTCGTACACGTCGGCGACGTGGCGCGGGTCCTGGCCGGGGTACTGGAGCAGCGGCTGACCGGTGCCTGGAACGTGGGCAGCGACCCGGAGAACCACACTATCGGCGACATCGCCGCCACGGTGGCCGAGGTCGTGCCCAGCGCGGTGATCGACCGGGGACCTGAGCGGAACGAAGCCGACGCCCGCGACTACCGGGTGAGCTTCGCCCGGATCGAGCGGGCGCTGCCCGGCGCGTGCGCCACGACGCTCAAGGACGGGGTGCGGGAGATCGCCGACCTGGTGCTGACCGGCGCGGTCACCGACCCCGGGCAGGCGCAGTACGACAACCACCGGGGCCTGCTCGGCGCCGTCACCTCCGGGAAGGTCGGCCGTTTGGAGAGCGCCGACTGCCGCCGGTACGGCGCCGAGTACACCAGCGCGTGGGCGGCGTCATGACCGTCGACGTGTCAGCCACGCCAGCCACCACCGCGCCGTTTCTGCCGTGGAACCGGCCCTCGATCGGACCGGAAGAGGAGACGGAGGTTCTCGACACCCTGCGCTCGGGCTGGCTGACCCACGGACCGAAGGCAGCCCGGTTCGAGGAAGCCGTGCGGGACGCGCTCGGCGTTCAAGACGCGTTCGCGGTCTCGTCCTGCACCACGGCCGTGCACCTGGCGCTGCTCGCGGCCGGGATCGGGCCCGGGGACCAGGTGATCACGCCGAGTCTGACGTTCTGCGCGGTGCCAAACACCGTCGTCCAGTGCGGCGCGCGCCCGGTGTTCGCCGACGTCGACCCGGTGACCTTCAATCTCGACCCTGCGGCGGCCGAGGCGGCGATCACCCCGCGGACGAAGGCGATCGCCGTCATGCACTACGCCGGCCAGCCCTGCGACATGGCCGCGTTCCGCAAGCTGTCCGACGACCACGGGCTCCTGCTGATCGAGGACGCCGCCCACGCGCTGCACGCCTGGCGCGACGGCGCGCGGGCCGGCTCCGTCGGAGACCTGGCCGTCTTCTCCTTCTACGCCAACAAGGTCATCACCACCGGCGAAGGCGGCATGCTCGCCGGGCGCGACGACCTCGTCCAGAAAGCGCGGCTGCTGGGCCGGCACGGCATCGACTCCTCCGCCTGGCGGCGGCACGGCGAGCGGCGAACTGCCGACTACGAGGTCACCGTCCCCGGCCTCAAGAGCGTGATGCCGGATATCACGGCGGCGGTCGGCATTCGGCAGTGGGAGAAGTTGGAGGACCTTACCGCCGCCCGGGCCCGGATCGCCGCCTCCTACGACCGGTCCCTGGCAGGCCTTCCGGGGCTCCGTCTGCCGGCCGTCCTCGACGGGGTCCGGCACGGCTGGTTCCTGTACCCGGTGCTCGTCGAACCGGCCTCCGGCCGGTCGCGGGACACGGTGGCCGAGGCGCTGAGGGATGTGCACGGGATCGGCACCAGCGTCCACTTCACGCCGGTACACCGGCTCGCGGCGTACCGGCAGCTGGAGTGCCACCTGCCGATCACCGAACAGGTCGCTGCCCGGCAGCTGTCCCTGCCGTGCTACCCAGCCATGACCGCCGCCGACGTGCAACGGGTCATCGACGCAATGCACGCCATCTGGGCCTGACCCGACCCTGGCTGGGGCGCCCGTCAGAAGATCGGCGGCCGCCCCAGCTGGGCCATCCGTCGCACCGTGCTCCACCGCATCGGCCGACGCGGCGGGCATGCCACCCGCACGCCCTCGAAGAAGCCGCCCCACCACGCCTTCAAGCCCTCCATCGGCGGGCGGCGCAGCAGGGTGTAGCCGATCCAGGAGGCGAGGTAGATAGGCACGAGCAGGGCGGGCAGGTGGCGCTTGGCGAGCCAGACGCGGTTGCGGGCGGTCATGCGGTAGTAGGCGGCGTGGCGGGCCGGGTCGGTGCGGGGGTGCTGGAGCACCATGTCGGCGCGGTAGTCGATGCCCCAGCCGGCGTCCAGGGCGCGCCAGGCGAAGTCGGTCTCCTCGTGGGCGTAGAAGAACGGTGCGGGGAACAGGCCGACCTGGTCGATCACGGTCATGCGGATGGCGTGGCCGCCGCCGAGGAAGGTCGTGACCGGGCCGGACTGCATCGGGTCCGAGGCGCCGAGGCGGGGGACGTGGCGGCGCTGGGTGAACCCGGTCTCGTCCGCGATTCGGAAGGAGACGATGCCCAGCTTCGGGTCCTGGTCGAAGGCCTCCCGGATCAGCCGGAAGGTGTCCGTGCGCGGCAGCAGTCCGTCGTCGTCCAGCACCACCAGCACATCCGTGCCGCCGAGCTCGCGCAGCCGCTCCACGCCGGCGTTGCGGCCCCCGGGGATGCCCAGGTTCTCCGGCAGCTCCACCGCGTCCACCCACTGGGGCAGCTCCGGCAGCTTGACACCCTGCCCGAGGACCACCGTGCGCACCCCGGTGTCGGCGCCGTCCTGGGCCTGCACCGACTCCAGCAGCGCCGCCAGCTCGGCGGGCCTGTTGCCCATCGTCAGCACCACCACGCCCAGCGTGACGCCCATGTGAACCGACCTGACCCTTCGAGGACTCGATGAACTCTCCGGCACCCACCTCCGACGCCCGTCGGCCGCTGCACGAGCTGGCGGCCGCGGGCCGCTTGCCCGACCACCAGGTGATGGACCGGCCGACGCTGGCGTGGATCGCCGGCCAGCGGCCGGGCGGTCCGGGTGCGCGGCCCAGACTGCCACACCCCGCGACGGTCGTGGTGCCCGATCGGGCCTGGTTCGCCCGCACGGAGACCGCCACTTCCATCCACGGCGTCCTGCACGGCGCCCGGGTCGCCGTCCTCGTCCAGTTGGTCGCCGTCGGCCACCGCCTCGCACCCGGCCGGGCGCTCGCGCTCGCCGCGGCAGCGGCCTGTCACGACTGCCGCCGCCTCAACGACCGGACCGACCCCGGCCACGGCCGGCGCGCCGCCGCCTGGCTCACCCAGCACCCCGCCAACCTCCACACGGCGTTCGGCCACGCCCCCAGTCCGGAGGCGATCACCGCGGTCGCACTCCACGACGTCCCCCATCACGCGTTCACCCCCGGGCAGCAGGCCGCCTACCGGCGCCACCGGCTGGCCGTCGACCTGCTCAAGGCCGCCGACGCCCTCGACCGCTACCGCCTCCCCGCCACCCGCTGGTGGCCCGCCCTCCACCAGTTGCGCCTCCAGGTCCCCGCCTGGGCACCCGTCCTCGCCCACGAGCTGGTGGTGCTCACCGAACAGGGCCGCCTTGACGGTGCCACCGATACCCACGCCGTCCACCTGGCGCTTCGCGGCCTGTCGACCGAAGAGGAGACGCCCTGTGCCATCTGACTGGGACCTCGCCCACACTGGCCTCGACTCCCCGACCGGCACGCACCTGCCCGCCGGCCTCGCCGCCACCCCGGACCACTGGCGCCAATACCTCCAGCACACCCCCAACGGGCACCTGCTACGGCCCGACGGCAACGCCATGCTCACTGCCCTCGCCTCGGGCCGCCCCCTGCGCCTGCTGCACCTGACCCGTTCGCTGGACGCCGTCCGCACCAGCGGCCACCTGCTCGCCTCCACCGGCTGCCTCGTCGGCGCGATCTACGGCTCCCCCCTCACCCCGCTGCCCGGCGGCGCGCTGCGCCCGCACAACCTCGGCGCCCACCTCCTCGAGACCCGACCCGAGCTGGACAGCAGGCGCGGCAGCACGCCCCTGGTCATCGAGATCACCCCCGACCGTCCGGCCGAGGCGGCGGGTCTGGACTACCTGCGCCTGGGCGCCGTGCACCGGCGCGCCTTCGACCGCCACCGCCATGCCCTGACGCCCGCCGAGGACGAGAAGGTGGCCCGGTCGGTGGCCGACCGGGTGCGCGCCGCCGCGCCGCTGCTCGACCTGATGCTCGGCCTCGCCGCCGGCCGCACGCGCCCGAAAGCCGTGCACTTCCTCGACCAGGTGGCCGCCACCGTGCCGGTGATGCCCTACCTCGGGTACCTCTACTTCGAGACCGTCGCCGAGTACCTGATGCTCCACTCCACCAGCACCGCGACGAAGTCCTACGCCGAGCTGGGCGAGATGAACAACCACCTCTACAAACAGCTCGCCCTCACCGCAGTCGATGGCATGGGCACCCTCTTCGACCTGGGCCGCTTCTACCCCGGCCACCATCGACTGCTCCAGCTCGTCGACACCATCGAGCCCGGGCTCTCCGAGACGGCCGCCGGCTTCGTTCGCGACCGCCTTTCCCACCGCTTCACGACCACCGCCCTCACACCAGCCGCCGACGCCTCCACGTTCACCTTCACCGCGGCGACCACTGACGAGCTGCGGACGTCCGCTACCCCGCTGCTCGGCCAGCTCCTGTTCCGCGAGGTCCGCCTCCTGGACCGGTACCCGCAGCTCTACCACCTCTTCGAGCAGGAGAAGGCCGCGGAAGCGTGGACGTACTGGAACCGCCAGAACGTCACCGCGCCGTTCAACAGCACCTGCGGCCCGAAGGGAGAGCTCGGCGTGAACCCGGCCGCGCCGCTGACCCGGGTGACCGTCTGGACAGCCGAGCAGTGCTCCTTCGGCCTCCTTCACCCGACCGAACAGGTGGCGGCTGTGGCGGCCCCGCGGTTGGTGCCCTGGCTCGTCGCGCACCTGCGGGACAGGACGGAGGAGGAGCGGTGGAACAACCGGTCATCAGCTCAGGCGTGAGCCGGCCAGCCCTGATCGTCCTGCGGGGCAACTTTGCGTGGGGAAAACGAGTACAGCCTGGCGCCTGCGGTCCTGTCGGTGAAGGCTTGGCGATCATCTCGCCGCCTCCCCGGAGTCGGAGAGGTTCTCATCGGTCCGGGCAACGGCGTCGACAGCTCCGCGCGGCTGATATTGGAAGCGCCGGCGCTACCGCCCGCTCACCTGGCCTCGCTGCCGGCCTCGCGCCCGCCGGGGTGGTGACTTCGGGCGCCGTGCGCGACACCGCCCGCGCCCTTCGGGCCGTGGTCTTGATTCTCCCGGACCGGGATCGTGGCGAGGCGCGGATGGGCAAGGACTCGCTCACACGTACGCTTCTCGACGTTGGCAAGCAGAAGGCCTTCGAATACCTGACCGACCTGCGTCAGGCGCAGCAACTGGAGACTGCGGGGGCCGAGCGGCAGGCAGTCCTCTCATCTCCGCCGGTGTGAGGCGGTGACCTTGGGGCCGCGCTGCGCGGGCTGGACGAGGAGCAGCTGGCGGAGGCCGAACGGCAAGCCTCTCTGAGGGTCACGGCACACCGCTTCTGGGCGACGTTGTCGGGCGAGGACCGGGTGATCGCTCCTGGTGGGGCTCTTCTGCGTCTGCCGGATGTACCTGATCAAGGACGTGGCCGAGCCATCCCCCAGCGCTGGCTGGTCAACAGGCACTGACCCCGGTGTCCACCGCCGTCGCGATCAACAGCGTCCTCGCCTCGACGGACCCGACAGGCACGACACGATGCGCCGCCTCGCCCCGCCCTTCCTTCTCAAGCCGGCCGCCGTGAAGAGTCCGTGAGACCGACCGAGCGGGGCGCGAGCAAGCACCGCTGCTGGTCCACGACGCTGCGTGCATCGTCGAAGTCGAGGCCGTAGAAGTACTCGCCTCTGCTCTCACCCGGATGTCGGCGCCGAAGCTCTCCGAGCACCACGTGCTCCCAGGGGTGCGCGTCGGCGACCAGCTCGGAGGCCCAGGCCTCGAGCAGCACGTACCCGCCGCGCTCCGCTTCGGCCCGAAGCTCACGTAGCCGACCCGCACCGAAGCGGGTGGTACGTCCGACCTTCACGTACGAACTGGTCGCCCTGGCGAACGACAGAACGTAGAGCTGGTCCGTTCCCGGAATCTGGGGCCGTTCGGCAGCCGGCCCGAGTCGCCGCAACGCCAGCCACTCCACGAAGTGCACCAGATTGGCTACTTCTCCGGACTCGCGGTTCGTTCCTTCGGTACGAAGCCCGTCCAGCAGTACCGTGCGGACCTGGTCCTCCTCAAGGAGGCCCAACAACTCTTCGGGATCGAGTCCGCACTGCGCGAGCCGGGCGGCGTACTGGGACTCGGATAAGGGCGCCATTTCGGAAGCATTGCACAACTAGCCACCCTGGTAGGACTGACCCCACATTCAAATCGGGCTGCTCGCCGACGGCGAGCAGCCCGAGCCATTTCCACGCGACACG
Source organism: Kitasatospora sp. NPDC059146 (assembly GCF_042786665.1). Classification (NCBI taxonomy): domain Bacteria; kingdom Bacillati; phylum Actinomycetota; class Actinomycetes; order Kitasatosporales; family Streptomycetaceae; genus Kitasatospora; species Kitasatospora sp. NPDC059146. The sequence continues at coordinate 33,250 of NZ_JBHZCY010000038.1, forward strand.
CGGCCGCCAGCCCCGACCGGCCGTCAGGACCGACCCGAAAGGACACCATGAACAGCGACACCACCACTCGACACCTCGCCATCTACGGAGAGCTTCACCCCTCGCCAGCCAGTAGGCGCAGGCTTGTCGAGATGCCTACGGCAAGTCCCTCCACGGCAACCACCCCGTGCACCAGGACGGCCCATCAGTCACCCCGGAGAACGCACGCTGAGCGCTTCCGCCCATGGGCGGCGCTGCGCCGCGCGGCACAACCCTTGATCAGGACCTCGGAGCGCAGCGCCGCGCTGCGGCCGGCGCCCCGAGCAACGACTACGCCCCGCCGCCACCCCCTTCAGCGCGGCCCCGAGACGACCGCACCGGCGGTCGGTGCCGAGATAGACCGTTGCTGGTCAGTCAGCCGACTGAACGGGGCTCTTTCAGGCGGATCCTGCGCAGCCGTCGGATGCGTCCGCGCTCGTCCTGTCAGTTCTGTTCCTCCGACTGGCCCCCTTTTGCCGGGCCGAATCCTTGTCGCGGCCTCCTCCAGGGCCGCCATGACGTCTTCGCCTACGAGCATCCCAGCGGTGTCGTGGTGGGCGCGCACGGTCGTGGAGTCGACACTGACCAGCGACGAGTCCGTCTTCCCCTCGCGCGGGTGTTCCCGGGTCCTGGCCCGACCAGTACGACCTGGGCCTGGAGTACGTCGGCTACGCCGAGCCCGGCGGCTACGACCGGGTGGTCTTCCGGGGCGACGTCGCCGGGCGGGAGTTCATCGCCTTCTGGCTCTCCGGGGGCCGGGTGCTCGCCGGGATGAACGTCAACGTCTGGGACGTGGTGGACCCGGTCCGCGAACTGATCGTCTCCAGGCGCGAAGTGGACGCCGGCCGCCTGGCAGACCCGACCGTCCCCCTCACCGACGTCTAGGCCGCGGGGCGACGGGGTACGGGCTTGCCGTCGCCGGCCACGGCCGTCGAGTGTTGCAGGGAGTGCAGGATCGCGAGGCCCTGGCTGACGATGCCGGCCGCCATCTGGTTGACGCCGTCGCTGCCGTTGAGGACGGTGAGTTCGGCTCCGGACATGCCCCGGGCGGCCGCGTCCGCGAGGGCCGGAAGGTTCTCCACGATCCGGTTGGCGGCGATGAGTTCCTGGTTGCCGCCGCGCAGGGAGTCCGCCCGGGCCGTGTTGGCGTCCGCCTGGGCCTGGGCGAGCGCCCGCTCACTGTAGGCGTTGCCGTCCGCCTCGAACTTCACCCGGTCACGGGCGGCTTCGGCCAGCGTCCGCTGCCGGTACGCCTCCGCGTCCGCCGGGCGCCGCACCTCCGCCTCCAACTGCTGCGCCGCCAGCCCGGCCCGACGCTGGGCGAGGGCGGTCTGCTCCTCGATGACGTCCTGGGAGGCCCGGGCCTCGGCGAGCGGGCCCGCCTGGGCGGCGCGGGCCCTGGACTGCTCCGTCTCGGCGAGGAAGCCGGCCCGCTTGATCGCGGTGTCGCGCTCGTACTCGGCCTTGAGGGCGGCCGCCTGCTGCTCCCGTTCGGTGGCCTCCTGGTCGGCCTTGGCCTGGGCGATCCGGGCCTGGCTGGCGACCGCCGCCACGTGCGGCGCGGCCAGGTTGTCGATGTAGCCGGTCGAGTCCTCGATCTCCTGGATCTGCAGCGCGTCGACCACGATGCCCAGCTTCTCCATCTCGCCGTGGCTGCCCGCCATCACCTCCTGGGCGACCCTGCTGCGCTCCCGGATGATCTGCTCCACGGTCAGCCCGCCGATGATCGACCGCAGGTGGCCGGCGAAGATCCGGCCGACGAGCTCCTCCATCTGGTCCTGTTCGGAGAGGAAGCGGCGGGCGGCGTTGGCGATCGACACGGCGTCGTCGCCGACCTTGAACACGCAGACCGCACGCACGGTGAGCCGGATCCCCTGCTGGGTGACGCAGTCCTCGGCGATCTCCGCCTCCCGGAGGGCCAGGGAGAGCATCCGGACCTTCTGCTTGACCGGCAGGACCAGGCTGCCGTGGCCGGTGACGATGCGGAACTGGGTGTCCTGCGCCTGGTGCTTGGAACCGGAGATGAGCATCGCCTCGTTGGGCGCGGGAACGTACCAGAAGAACATGATCGACCACCTGACCTGTTGGGCCACCTGACCTGCGGGATTGCGACGCGCGCCTCAAGGGCCGTCCTAGGACGGCAGGAGCTCGACGATCACCGAGCGGGCCGAGAGCGCGTCCACCACGACCACCCGGACGTCCCGGCCGACCGGCTCCGAGCACCAGGCCGCGAACACCTCCGAACCGCCCCTCAGGGCCACCAGCACTTCGCCCGGACCGTCCAGCGGAATGGGCACCGTCACCTTGCCGACGGCCCCGACCGGGCTCTGCCGGGCGTCATCGGCCGGGAACGTACGCGCATGCGCCACCGGCGCCTCCGGTCATCAGGTCCGCCGCACCCGGGCCGTGCACAGCCGCCCGGCGGCCGAGCACCCTGAGAAGCCCGGGCCGCCGACCGTGTCACGCACCGGGAACACCTGCGGCATCCGCCGACGGCAGTGATGCCTCGACGCCTTCCACGGTACTCCGGCCGCAGGCCCGCAGTGGACTGAACCATTCCTGGGGGTCAGGACCGCCCGCCCTCGGCGATACTGGGAGTTCGGGGAGTCTCGGGGCTGGCATTCGGGCTGGTATTTGGGCTGGGAGGCGTGCGGTGGGCGGGACGGCCGGGTTCGCCGTGGTGGTTCTCGGGGCGCTGGGCGGCGTGGTCGCCTACCTCGCCGGAGTGGTCGGGCTGCGCGAACTGCGTCGGCTGCGCCGGGTCGGGGTGCCGGTCCCGGCCCTGGTACGGTCCCGCGTCGCGACGCCGGAGGACCGGGCGCTGCCGCCGCGGCCGCTGCTCCAGTTCGAGACCGCGGACGGCCGGGTGGTCGAGGTGTTTTCCCCCGTCCCGTCCACCGCCCGCCACCCCCTGCCCGACGGCGGCTACATTCCGGTGCGCTACGACCCAGCAGACCCCCGGCAGGTCCTGGTGGACGGGCGGGAGCGGGTACGGCTGGAGTACGGCTTTGTCGCGCTGGGCCTGCTGATGGTGCTGGCCTCGATCACCCTCGGTGCCGCTGTGCTCTGAGCTCGGTCACCGCGCCCACGACCGGATGACAGCTCCCCGTCTGGCCTGCCGCGCCCGCTCCGCCCGGAGCGCGCGTCGCCTCGCGCGCAGCCGACGCGAAACCGGCCGCTGGCTGATGTGGACGAACCACCAGTCGCCCGGCTGGTAGCGGAGAAAGATCCACACCCGGTAGATCCGCCCACCGAGGCGGGATTCGATGAAGTCGTCCATGTCAGCCTGCTTTCGCCCAGGTTGGCCACGCCCCGGGACCGTTCACGCGGTCGCCGAGACCTCTCACCTCCATGGTTGCGCAAGGATCGCTATCCTTGACTGTGCGTCATGTTCCGTATGTTGTTTGGGAACAACGGGAGTACGTCAGATGGCAGCTCGAACACGAGAACTCGATCCGCTGAGTTCGGCACGCCACTTGTACGGGCAGGAGCTGAAACGCCATCGGGCGAACGCGGGGATGTCCCTGGACCGGCTCTCCGAGATCGTCAACTACAGCAAGACGCATCTTCACGGCGTCGAAAATGCGGAGCGCCTCCCGCTCCCTCCTCTGTCCAGCAAACTCGATGCCGCATTCGGTACGGGCGAACTGTTCGAAGGCCTCTGGGAGATCATTCGACGGGAACAGTTTCCCGACCGGTACCGCCGATACATGGACCTCGAAGCACAGGCCAGCCTGATCCAGGTCTATTGCGCGCAGATCGTCCTGGGACTCGTGCAAACCGAGGACTACGCCCGCGCCGTACTGCGCGCAGGCAGACCGTGGGACACGAATGAACGCGTCGAGGAGCAACTGGCCGCCCGACTGGAACGCCAGAAGATCCTTGGCCGGCCCACTCCACCCCACCTCTGGCTGATCCTCGACGAAGCCGTCCTGCGACGCCCCGTGGGTGGTCCGGCTGTCATGACGGAACAGCTGCGCCGTCTCCTGACAGCCGCACAACAGCCCAACGTCGTGGTTCAAGTGCTGCCATTCACGTCCGGGGCGCATCCGGCAATGGGTGGATCGCTGACGATACTCACGCTTCCCGGCGGAGCCGAGAGTGCCTACATGGAAGGCAGTCACACGGGACAACTTGAGGAGGACGCGGAGGCCGTCAGAGGGTTCCGCCTGTCCTACGATCTGCTCAAGGCTTCGGCCTTGCCGCCGGACGAGTCAGCGGTTGTGATCCAGACAGTGATGGAGGACTTCGCACGATGCGCGACCCCGACCTGAGCGCCGCCACCTGGCGCAAGAGCACCCACAGCAACGGCGATGGAGGACAGTGCATCGAGGTCGCCGACGGCTTCCACGGCGTCCCCGTCCGTGACTCGAAGGATCCGAACGGGCCCTCGCTTCGCTTCTCCGCCGACGCCTGGGCGGCGTTCGTTTCCGGGATCAAGGCGGGCGACTTCTGACGCAGTTCAGCCGGGCCGCCCCACCGCGCGGCGGGGCGGCCCGGAGTCACTGTCCGCTGACCTCGCCGGGCTCCCCGTCCAGCGAGAGCAGCATCAGCGACGGGCTCACCGGGTCGGCCGAAACGGCTGACAGCCACCACATGCACACGACACGATGATCGCCCGTAGCCACGCGCGATTGCCGAGTTCATAGGGAGCTTCGTGGAACCCCTACAGTTCATCGGGATCATCTCCAACACGCCAGAGGTCGACTCGCCGACGATCTGGCGCGACCCGGAGAACGGCGACCTCCTCATCCAGTCGTACAAGGCCAGCGACGAGGACTTGAGGCGCTGCAACGAGGTCGGTTCGATTCCCGGGCACTCGACTGACGTGCCTGAGCACGAGACCGTGATCCGCCTCCCGGAAGAAATGATCAAGTACGTCGTGGACCTCGCCGCACGGCTGGCGACTCAAGAGGACGAGAAGGAATAGCGTGGCCAACCCGATCGCCTCGGCCATGGCCGAGGCCAAGTTCTCCGCCGTGCACCTGGAGATGCGTGACAGCTACACGCCGAACGACCCACAGTTCCGGCGCTATCGGGAGGGTCTTCGCTACGGCCCGGACGACCGCCCGGAGTGGTTCCAGAACTGGACCGCCTTCGCCGGGGAGGTGATCAACCGTGGCGTCATCATGCGTCGGGCCCGGATCGTCTCCGAGCCGGTCACGGAGTACATCCGCTACGAGCACCACGTGACATTCCTGAACCTGGCCATCGGTGAGCAGGTCCGCTGGCTTCCGCGCCGGTTGGCGGCAGACATCGCTCTGCCCGGAACCGACCTGTGGATGTTCGACGACTCCAAGATCATGTTCACCTTCTTCTCCGGCGACGGAGATGTGGTGGACCGGGAGTGGACGACCAAGCCTGACGTCGTTCGGCTCGTGAAGAATGCCTTCGAGACCGTGTGGCAAAGGGCGACTCCGCACGAAGAGTACGTGCTCAAGTAACCAGAAGAGATGCGTACTTCTCGCTCATCGAGCGTTCAGCAGGCCCGGAAGGCGCTAGCAGATCGGCTACGCGAGATCCGTCAGGATGCACACCTGACCGGGCCTGCGCTCGCTCTCCTCTGCGGGTGGAGCAAGTCAAAGTGCTCCCGCATCGAGAACGCCATCACTGCGCCCTCCGAGAAGGACATCCGGGACTGGTGCCATGCCTGCAACGCTGACGGCCAGGCCGAAGACCTGGCGGCCAGTCTTCGCACCGTCGAAACCATGTTCACCGAGTGGCGGCGGATGGAGCGCAGCGGGCTCAAGCGCGCCCAGGAGATGGTTCTGCCCCTGTACGAGCGAACGACCCGGTTCCGGGCATACACACCCGGCATCCTTCACGGTCTACTCCAGACCCGGGACTACACCCGTTCGGTACCACAAGCCACCCAACGTCGTCGTGTTGCCGTGAACGATGTGGAAGAGGCAGTCCAGGTCCGCATGGAACGGCAGGCGATCCTGAGAGACCACGGGAGGACGTTCGCCTTCATCATCGAAGAGGCGTGCCTGCACCACGGTCTTGGCGGGCCGGAGGTAGCGGCCGGCCAACTCGCCCACCTGAACATCGTCGCGTCCTTGGCGAACGTGAGCCTGGGGATCGTTCCGAGGGGATTGTTGCGCCACTCGATGCAGGTCGAAGCGTTCTCGATCTACGACTCGGCGCAGGTAAACGTCGAGCTTGTCTCCGGGTACCTCCAGATCACGCAGCCTTCGGAAGTGGGCATGTACGTCAGCCGGTTCGGGGAACTGTCCACGGATGCCGTGCATGGCGCTGCCGCTCGCGCCCTGATCTCAGGGGCGCTTGACTCTCTCGGGTGACTGCTGTGCAACTGCGTGCAACTTCGTTGGGCGTCGCTGGCCGCTCCTCGTACGGTCCATCCCACGCCCCCATGCGCGAAGGAGAGGGAACCGACGATGAGTGCCACAGCGAAGCGCGACATCCCGAAGCGTGTTCAGAGGTGTCTCGCCGAGGACGACGACGGCCCGCTCGTGGCCGAGCCGGTGTCGGCGCCGACGACCAGGCCGCCGAAGTTCCACGCCGTGGTCTACCTGGCCAAGCCGGGAATGGCGTTCCCCGAGCGGGAGATGCGCGACTGCGAGAGGTACGCGGACACCTTCGGCTGGGGCATCACGCTCACCATCGTGGACGAGCACGCGAACGACAAGGGCCCCGACGAGCGGCCCTTGCTCAAGGCCGCGTTGCAGAACCTCAAGGACCGGAAGGCCGGCGCGATCCTCGTCCCGAGCCAGGCGACGATCACCCCCATCGGCGGCGAGTACGACGAGTTCGCCCGGGCGGTTGAAAAGGCCGGCGGGTTCATCCAGGTGGCGGCCCGGAAGTGAGCCGGTACACCATCGTCCCCGCCGACTCCCCGGCCGGCACCAGCTTCCCCGTCTGGGCCGTCCACGACCACAGGACCAACCGCCTGGTGCAAGCCCTCCCGCCCCGTCCCGAGCCGCTGCACTTCTACTCGTACGACTCGGCGCGGATCTGGACCCAGAAGAACGACGTCGAGGGGGAAGCCGCCTGATGTTTCCCATCCCGGTGAACATCCCACCATCGCACTGCAAGGAGGCCTCGTGACCATCAGGTGATCTTCAAGACGCTGCGGTGGACTCCGTACGATCGCGACGGCATGCAGCACACCGGATGGGCGGAGCCAGCTTCCGCAGCCGAGCTTGACGAGAGCGTGCGGGTGACGCCGCACCTCTTCCAGGCCCGCATCGACAAGGCCTCCGACATTCGCGTGTTGGTCGTCGGTCGGCGCACGTTCGCCGTCCGGATCGACTGTGACCTCCTGGACTGGCGCAGGGACTACTCCGCCCTCTCGTACACGGTGGTGGACCTGCCCGGCCGCCTGGACAAGGCACTTCACGACATCCTGGACCAACTCGGTCTCGTCTCCGGGTCGTTCGACCTCGCTGTCGACCGAGCCGGCGACCACTGGTGGCTGGAGCTGAATCCGAACGGCCAATGGGGCTGGCTGGAGCAGGAGACCGGCCTGGAGATGTCCGCCGCATTCGCTGATTTGCTGACACGAGGGAAGACGGCATGACCGACACCGCAACCTACCGGCGCGCCCTCGCCGACCGGCTTGAGGAGGCCGGCGTCCTGCGGACTCCGGAGTGGCGCGCCGCCGTCGAGGCGATCCCGCGCGAGGAGTTCCTCACTCCCGGGGTCTTCCTCCCGGAGGACGGCGGCCGGTGGCGGCCCGCCACCGCAGCGCGTACCGCGCCGACCGCCTGGGCGGAGATCGCCTACAGCGACGAGTCGTTGACACCCAGCTCGACGGGCACCTGACCGCTGACCAGGTCCTCGGCCTCGTGACGGGCTCGCCCACGTCCTCGTCCACCATGCCCGCCACCGTGGTCGGCATGATCGAGCACCTGGACGTCACGGCCGGGCACCAGGTGCTGGAGATCGGCACCGGCACGGGATACTCCTCCGCGCTGATGTGCCACCGCCTGGGCGAGGACAACGTCACAACGGTCGAGGTGGATCCGGACGTCGCGGCCCGCGCCGATGCGGCGCTGGAAACGGTCGGCTTCTCGACCTGGACCGTCGTCGGGGACGGGCTCCTCGGGCATCCTCGCCGCGCTCCCTATGACCGCGTGATCGCCACCTGCGCCGTCGACCGCATCCCGTACACCTGGATTCGCCAGACCAGGCCGGGCGGGATCGTCCTGGCGACGGTCGGCTCCTGGGGGTACGGGACCGGCCTGGCCAAGGTCGTGGTCAACGGCGACGGTACCGCCGAGGGTCAAATCATCGACCGTTCCTCGTTCATGCAGGCGCGATCGCAGGCCGCCGTGCCGATCGCCGGTGACCTCTCCGCCCGCACCGCCTTTCCCGAGAGCGAGCGGCCTGTGCGCGTTCCACCGACCGTCCTGAGCGAGTGGATGCCGGCGTTCCTCGCCCAACTCGCCTCGCCCGGCGCTCAGTTCGTCCGGGCCACGGCGGACGATGGCACGCAGCTCCGCTACCTCTTCGACCCGGGGCACGAGTCCTTCGCGGAGTTCGTCCGCGAAGGCGGGGCGTGGACGGTCCGCCAGGGTGGTCCCGTCGCCCTGTGGGACGTCGTCGAGCGGGCTCTTCTCGCCTGGCGGGGCGCCGGTGGTCCGGACATCACCGCCGTACGGATCCACATCACCAGCAGGGCACACCGTTACTGGATCGGCGACGACGGCGCCCTCCGGTGGGAGCACCGCCTCGACCGCCCCGCTTGAGCCTGGGCGCGGGCCCGGCGGGCCCCGCGGGCCCGGTGTTCTCAGGCCGTCGCGGCGGTGGCGGCGGTGGTCGCAGCGATCACGGCGGCCATCATGAGCTGCATGTTCTTGATCGCCTCGCGGACGGAGTCGCCCGCCCAGTCGCCCGCGGCGATCTCGGCGAAGCGCGGCTCGACCTGCTTGCGCGGCAGATCGGGGAAGGCCAGCCGGTGCAGCTTGGCCGAGTGCAGCAGGGCGATCAGGGCGGCGGTGCGCAGCTCCGGTTCGGCGCCGTCCAGGACGACGGCGGTCAGGCGCTCGCGCAGGGCGCGCTCGACGCTGCCGTCGGCCTCCGGGTAGTGCCGGACGGGGAAGATGCCGAGGACGCGGTGCCGCTCCTCGGTGACCAGGCCGCGCTCGCAGAGGCGCAGTTCGGTGTCCCGGAGCACGGTGGAGCGGTCCTTGGTGAGCCAGTCCGCGGCCTTGGCCTTGCCCGGTCGCTTGGTGCCGACCCACTCGTCGAGGCGCTCCAGTCGGCCGTCCAGCAGCGGGTCACCGGTCGGAGTGCGGTCGACCACGGCGAGTCGGCCGTCGGCCACGTCGACCCGCCCGGCCAGCACCAGTTCGGCCAGCAGGCCGCCCGCGGCGGCCCAGGCGGTGTTCACGCCCTCCTTCGGGGCGCCGGTCCGGTCGTCCAGCGAGAGCAGCACCAGTTCCTCGGCGAGGGTGACGTGCATCGGGGGTCCTTCCTCTGTCATCGCCCGTCGGCCCTCAGCGGCGCGGAGCGGCTCTCATGATCGCAGGGCCTCGACCAGGCGCCGGGCCCGGGTGTCCTCCGCCAGCAGCACCCTCAGCAGCGGCTCGGCGCCGCCGTCCGCCGCGCCGCCGGACAGGTAGGCCTCGACCGAGCGCGGGTCGGCGGGGAGCGTCACCTGTCCGGCGTCGAGGGCGGCGTGGGCCCGGGCGTAGTCGAGGCCGAGCCCGGCGAGCAGCTCACCGGCGTTCGCCTCGGGCGCCAACTCCGGCTCCTTCCCGGCCACTTCGTGGAGCGCGAGGAGGGCCAGCAGGACGTGCTCGGTGCCGGGCGTGCGGCGGCCGAGGCGCTCGGCCTGGGCGTCCGCCTCCAGCCGGATCCAGGCCGAGCGCCCGGCGGATCCCGGCGGCAGCAGTCGCTTCCAGCGCGGGGCCCGGTGGGCTTGGCGGGCGAGCAGCGCCTCCCGGGTGGGGCGCAGCAGGGCGGCGGAAGCGTCGTCCGGCCCGGCGACGCCGGTCCCGCCGTCCGGCCCGTCGGTGCCGGTCCCGCCCTGCGTCTGCCGTTTCGACTCCAGCTCGGTCGTCTCCAGCTCGGTCGTCTCCATCGAAACCCCTCCCACGGATGCGGCTTTGCCTGAACGATACGCCTACTTTGCTTGCTCTTTGCCATTTTCCGCACGTCAAGAAGGCGTCAGGATCGACCCGGCACGGAGCAGTGCACCGCCGCACCGAAAGCGATCTTCCCCGCCCGGGCGAAAGTCATTCCTACGATCGTCATACCCTGCCCGGTATACCGGCGGACGGAAGGCCCGGGGGCGCCGCGTTGTTGCTACCGGGTGGACCCGGACCTCCGGAAGGGGTGAGCTCCCTTGACCGACACCATCCCCGGCCCGGAGCGCGCGCCCGGGGCGGAATCGCCGTTGGACGCCTACTCCCGGATCGTCACGTCCGTGGCCGCCGCCATGACGCCGCGGGTCGCCGCCCTGCACGTCCCCCGGCGCGGCCGGGACGGCTGGTTCAGCACCGCGCTCGGCTCGGCCGTGGTCTTCACCGAGGACGGCTTCCTGCTCACCAACGCCCACGTCGTCGGCCACGCCGACGCCGGCACGCTGGCCTTCGCCGACGGCACCACCGCGCCCTTCCACACCATCGGCGCCGACCCGCTGTCCGACCTCGCGGTGCTGCGCGCCGACGGCCCGACCCCCTCGCCGGCGGTCCTCGGCGAGGCCACCGGGCTGTGGGTCGGGCAGTTGGTCGTCGCCGTCGGCAACCCGCTCGGTCTGGCCGGCACGGTCACCGCGGGCGTGGTCAGCGCGCTCGGCCGCTCCCTTCCCGCCCGGGCGGGTAGCGCCGTACGGATCATCGACGACGTGATCCAGACCGACGCCGCGCTCAACCCCGGCAACTCCGGCGGCGCGCTCGCCACGGCCGACGGCGAGGTGGTCGGCATCACCACCGCGGTGGCCGGGAACGGGCTGGGCCTGGCCGTGCCGATCAACGCCACCAGCCGGCGGATCATCGCCGCCCTGCTCGCCGACGGCCGGATCCGCCGCGCCCACCTGGGCCTGGCCGGGGTCCCGGCCCCTCTGCCGCCCGCCCTGCGCGCGCGCACCGGCCAGCGCACCGGCCTGCGGATCGTCGAGGTGGTCCCCGGCTCCCCGGCCGCCCGCTCCGGCCTGCGCGAGGGCGACCTGCTGCTCACCGCCGCCGCCGAACCCATGGACAGCGCCCAGGCCCTCCAGCGGCTGATGCTCGCGGACGCGATCGGCCGCCCGCTCCCGCTCACCGTCCTGCGCGGCGGGGCTCTCGTCGACGTCATCGCCACCCCGACGGAACTCCACGCCGACGACTGACCGACCACCGACCGGTGTGGGTCTTTGACGGTCCGTCACCACCGGTGCTGGGGTGGGCGAATGGATCCCATCGAACGCATCCGGCAGGCGATCACCCACGAGCGGGAGGAGTGGCACGCCTGGCTCGCCGGGCTGCGGGCCGGCCGGGCGCCGGCACCCCAGGGGCGGATCCGGCACGTCTTCGTCCTGGTCCTGGAGAACCGCTCGTTCGACCACATGCTGGGGGTGTCGACCGGCACGGTGGCCGACGGCAGCCTCCGCCACGGCGTCGGTACGGACGCGGTGACCGGCGCGCCGACCACCGTCGACGGCCCCGACACCCGCGCGGGCAACCGCCACGCGGGCAAGGACCACCCCGTCCGGATCGGCGCGCCCTTCGCCCTGCCCGTCGACCCGCCGCACGAGTTCTGCGACGTCATGCTCCAGCTCGCCTCGACCGCCATCACCGGCCGCCCGCACGACGACCGGTGCGCCTACGACGGCACCTACCCGCCGATCACCCTGGGCGGCTTCGTCGACAACTACGTCAACGAGGCGACGGTGAAGCAGGACGCCGAGGCCCTCGCCGACCCCGGCGCCGTCCTGGCCTGCTTCACCGCCGACCAGCTCCCCGTCCTCAGCACCCTGGCCCGCGAGTTCGCCGTCTGCGACCGCTGGTTCTCCGCCCTGCCCGGGCCGACCTGGCCCAACCGCTTCTTCCTGCACGCGGCGAGCTCCGCCGGCCTCGACCACAGCCCCGACCCGGTCGACACCGTCCGGTCGAAGCTGAGCGGCTACACCTTCGAACACGGGACGCTCTACGAGGCCCTGGACGGCAAGGGCCTCCCGTGGCGCGTCTACGCCGGGGACGCGCTCCCCCAGGTCAGCGCGCTCGCCGGGATGGACCTGCCGACGACGGTGGAGCACTACCACCTCCTCGACGACCTGGCGAAGCACCTCCAGGACCCCGGGTACCCGGCCGCCTACACCTTCATCGAGCCGAACTACGGCCACGTCCTCACCCACGGCGGCGACTTCCGCTGCGGCAACAGCCAGCACCCGCTCGACGACGTGACCGACGGCGAGGCGCTGATCAAGTCCGTCTACGAGGGGCTGCGGCGCTCGCCGCTCTGGGAGTCCAGCCTGCTCGTCATCACCTACGACGAGCACGGCGGCTTCTACGACCACGTGCCGCCGCCCGCGGCCGTCCCGCCGGGCGACCGCACCGACCCGGAACACAGCGCCCACGGCTTCCGCTTCGACCGGCTCGGCGTCCGGGTGCCCACCGTCGTCGTCTCCCCGTGGATCCCGGCCGCCGCGCCCGCCGGCACGGACAGCAGCACGGACGGCGGCACGGGCAGTGGCACGGACGGCGGCACGGACGGGCGGAACTGCAACCTGATCGACCACACCCAGTACGACCACGGCTCGCTGCTCGCCACCGTCGAGCGACTGTTCGGACTGGCCCCGCTCACCGACCGCGACGCCCGGGCGAACGACTTCCTCCACCTGCTCTCCGCCGACGCCCCGCGCGAGGCGCCCCGCACCCTGCCCGACCCGGCCGAGTCGGGCGTCTCCTGGAAGGCGGAGGCCGCCGGGCCGGCCGACCCCGGCCGGCCCGTCACGGCGACGCTGCGCGGATTCGTCGAGACGGCCGCGATCCAGGAGGCGCGCCTGCACCCGCAGGAACACGACCGGATCCGCCAGCGGGCCGCCGGGATCGCCACGGTGGCCGACGCCGAGCAGTACCTCTCGGACATCACCGCACAACTCGGTCGGGCCGGGCTGCGCATCGCCCGGCCACCGCAGGGCTGACCTAGGGTCCGTCTTCAAACTCCCGTCTGCGGGCCGACGCCGGGGCACGCGCCTCGCCGCGTTGTCGTCGGTCGCCAATGCGCTGCATTGGGCTCCCTCCTCCGCCTTGCGATGCACGCACCCCAACGCCGCCCCGCCCGCCCTCCGGGCGAACGACGGGAGTTTGAAGACGGACCCTAGGCCTGCGGCGCGCGGCGCATCGTCCACAGGGGCGGGCCGTCGGCCGGCAGCCGGACCTCCTCCAGCACCTCGAAGCCGAAGTGCCGGTAGACGGCGAGGTTCTCCCGCTTCGAGGACTCCAGGTGGACCGGCAGCCCTGCCGCGTCCGCCCGGGCCAGACCGGCGCGGAGCAGTTCGGCGCCCCGGCCCCGGCCCTGGGCGGCGGGGTCCGTGCCGAGCACCGCCAGGTACCAGTGGGCCTCCTGGGGCGCGTTCGCGGCGGCCGCCTCGACGCAGTCCCGGAACCAGTCGGCCCGGTCGCCGAGCAGGGCGGCCAGCGCGCGGATCGTCCCCTCGTCCGGCACGGCCTTCTCCTGCGCCTCCGGCGCGACCCAGAACGCGGCCGCCTGCCCGGTGCGCTCGCACACCCCGTACGGCAGGTACTGCCGGGTGAGCAGCGTGGTGAAGTAGCCGGCCAGTGCGGCCGGGCGGGTGGCCTCCTCGGGGAAGAACCAGCGCATCATCGGGTCGTCGCCGAAGGCCCGGGCCAGCAGCCGGGCCGTCGCCCCGACGTCCTCGCCCGTCACGCTCCTCGGCCGGTCCGCGTTCGTCATCCGCATACGGACATCCTCCGCGTCCTTGCCCTCGGCCACCAGGGTGGGGGCACCAACTCGGCCACGGCGCGCAGCACATGACGGAACGGGAGCGGTGCGCGGGAGCGGCGGTGGAGTGGCCGCTGCGGGCGGCGGGCCCGCGGTCCGAACGTCGGCCACTCCACCGCGGGGCACCGGGGCGCCCCGTCCTTCACCTGTCCTCCACCGGTCGCCGCGGGCTCCGGAGTACCGGCCGGGGCCCGGGGGTTCGGCGGCAGCCCGGCCCCGGGGAGGGGGTGGGCCGTCCACGGGGCGCCTCAGACCGTACGGTCCGGGCGCAGCAGTGCCACCCGGACCCTGCGGCGGGGCAGCGCCGCGGGCAGCGGGAGCAGCAGGGCCGCGGCGGTGAACGCCGCGTAGTGCCAGGTCTCGGGCCAGGTGCCGGACCAGCCGAGCTCGCCGTGCCGGTGCTCGGCGAAGGCGTTGCAGCACAGCCAGGCGGCCAGGCCGACCAGCGGCGCGGCCCACGGGCGGGAGAAGTGTCCGACCAGGACGCACAGCGCCAGGTAGGCGGCGAGCGCGGGCGTTCCGGAGTGCAGGGCGCCGGCCCGGCCGAGGGCGAGCGCGAGCAGCCCGCCGCCGAGCAGGGCGGTGGTGCCGGAGGTGCCGGGCGGGAGCCGGTCCAGCACCGGCCGGTAGCGGCTGCCGCCGGGGCGCGCCGAGTACATCCGCACCCGTCACCGGCCCTTCGCCGCGAGCGGTTCGGGCGCCGGGGCGACCGGCAGGTGCCAGCGGGTGCGGCGGTGGAGCGCCTCCAGGTCGTGCAGCAGCTCGGGCACCGGGACGACGAGGACGGGGCAGCCGGCCCGGCGGGCGCAGTACGCGGACACCGACCGCCGCAGCCGGCGGCGCAGCGGGCCGCCGCTGCGGCCGAGCACCAGCAGGTCGTCCGGCAGGTCGGCGACGTGCGCCAGGGCGGGGCCGCTCTCGCCGCGGATCACCACGGGCTGCATCGGCACGTCGGGGCCGTCCGCGCCGAAGGCCGCCTCCAGGGCTTCGTCCAGGCGCCGCTCGGCGGCCTCCCGTACGGCGGCGAGCAGCTGCGGGCAGGGCGAGCGGCGGTAGCCGTGTTCGCCGCCCGGCGGCTCCCAGGCGAGCACCGGCCACAGCACCGCACCGCGGTAGCGGGCCTCGGCCAGGCCGCGGTGGAGCGCGGCCAGACTGCCCAGTGACCCGCTGACCCCGACCACCACCCTGGGTGCCGTGCCGTCCTGGTGCCGTCCGTCGCCGTGCATGATCCGTCCTCGTGTGGTTCGGTCCTCCGTCGCTCCCCACCCAATCGCCTCCCGGCCACCCGCCCGGCGCCCATTGACGCCTCCCTGACGCCCCGGACGGCGTCCCGTACGCACTCCATACACGGATCGGCGCTCCCCGCCACACGGATCGGCGCTCCCCACCGTCCGGTGCGCCCTCCGGGGGCAACCCGGTCCTTCCCGGCGAGGCGCGCCGCTCGAACGGTTATGCATCCGGCATGACCATCACTCTTCGCGCCGCTCTCGGCGTCCCGCTGATGACCGCCGCCGCCCTGGCCCTGACCGCCGTTCCGGCCGCCGCCGCCACCGGGGACCTGGCCATCAACGGCACCACCCAGACCGATCCCTCCGGCTGCTACGCCCTGGACGAGGGCGGCAGCATCATCGACAACCTCACCGACCGGGCGGTGGAGATCCACTCCGGCGCGGACTGCGGCGGGGAGGTCCTCGACACCGTCGCGGCCGGCGACGACACCCGGGTCACCGGCGCGCAGAGCCTCTACGTCCCCTGAACCGTCCGCCCCCGCGCGGTCGGTGGCACCATGACCGAATGGTGCTATCGTCACTAGCACCATGTTGCTGAAGCTGGACCTTGGCGACGCCCGCCCCCTGCACGAGCAGGTGGCGGGCGCGATCAGACGGGCCGTCGCGGAGGGCGAGTGCGCCCCGGGCGACAAGCTGCCGCCCGCCCGGGAGCTGTCCCGGGCCCTCGGCGTGAACACCAACACCGTGCTGCGCGGGCTGCGCGCCCTGCGCGACGAGGGGGTGCTGGAGTTCCGCCGGGGCCGGGGCATCACGGTCGCCACCGATGCCGACACCCGTAGCGAACTGGTCGAGCGGGTACGGCAGTTGGTCGCGGACGCGGCCGAGGCCGGCTACAGCAGGAACGATCTCGTGGATCTGATCAGGGGGATGTCGTGAAGGACGAAGCAGCCGCCGGGGAACCCGCCCCGGACCGGCCGGTGCGCCGGACGGCGCTGTGGGGGGCCGGGGTCTGGATCCTCGGCGTGACGGCTCTGCTGGTGGCACTGCCGCTGACCGCCCGGGACCGGCTGCCGGAGCAGGTGGCCACGCACTGGAGCGGCAGCCGGCCGGACGGCTCGATGCCGCTGACGGCCGCGGCGCTGTTCCCGGCCGTCGTCTGGCTGCTGGTCGCGGCCGGTCTGGCCACCGCGCTGCGCTTCCGGCCCGGCCCCGCCCGCGGCGCCGCCGCTCCGGTGCTGGCCGCCACCGGGGTGCTACTGAGCGGGGCGCAGGCCTCCGTCGTGCGCGCCAACCTGGACCGGGCCCGCTGGCAGGACGCCGCGCCGATGGGCGTCGAGGTGCTCCTGATCGCTCTCGCGGCGGGCCTGGCGGGCGTGCTGGCCTGGCTGGCGACCCGGCCGGCCGCCGACGGGCCCGCCCGGCCCGGCGGGCCGGTGCTGGAACTCCGGGCCGGTGAGCGGCTGGTGTGGCTGTCCCGGGCCTCCAACCACTGGATGCAGGTGGTCGCCGCCCTGATGGGCCTGCTCACGGCGGCGGGCCTGCTGCTCGCCGCGGCCGGGCGCACCGAGTCCGTGGACTGGGCGTCGGTGGTCCTCTTCGGCCTCGGCGCCCTCGCCCTGCTGCTCTGCTCCTCGGTCCGGGTCCGGGTGGGCGACGACGGCCTGCACGTCGGCTTCGGCCCGTTCGGCCTGCCCGCCCGGCACCTCGCCCCCGAGGACATCGCCTCCGCCCGGGTCGGCCGGCTCAACGCCCGTCAGGCCGGCGGCTGGGGCTTCCGGGTCTTCCGCGGGGGCACCAGCGTCTTCCTGCGCTCCGGCGAGTGCCTGGTGGTCCGCACCAGGCGCGGGACGGACTTCGTGATCAGCGTCGACGACGCCGAGCGCGGCGCGGCCCTGCTCAACGCACTCGTCGAACGGGCCGGCGCCCCGACCGGCTGACCCCGCCCGACGCGGCCCGCTGAGCCCCGCGCCCGGCCCGCCACCCCTGAGCAGCGCTCCGGTGGCGGGCCGGTCCGTCTGCCGCGAGGCTGGTGCGCGGTCGGACCGGCGCGGTCGGCCCCGGCAGGGCGGACGAGCGGACGGACGGTGGTAGGGGTGACCGGCGGCGACGGCGGTTTCCCCTCCCGCGGGGTGTGGCGCCGCCCCGGACTGCGCTGGGTGGACGTCCTGGTCGCCGCCGCCCTGGTGGCCGGGCTGTACGGGCTGCTGCGGCTCGCCCCCTCGCTCGACGCCCCGTTCCTGCCCGACCAGGCCCCCGCCACCGTCTCCACCGACCCTTCCCGGCTGCCCTTCTACGCGGTGCGCTCGCTGCTGCGGATGTTCGTCGCCCTGATCGCCTCGGTGCTGTTCACCTTCGTCTACGCGACCGCCGCGGCCCGGATGCGGCGGGCCGAGAAGGTGCTGCTGCCGGTCCTCGACATCCTCCAGTCGGTGCCGATCCTCGGCTTCCTGTCGATCACCGTCACCGCCTTCATCAACCTCTTCCCCGGCTCCACCCTCGGCCTCGAATGCGCGTCGGTCTTCGCCATCTTCACCTCGATGGCCTGGAACATGACCTTCGCGTTCTACTACTCCCTGGTCAGCCAGCCGGGCGAACTGGACGAGGCGGCCCGGGTGATGCGGCTGACCAAGTGGCAGCGGTTCTGGCGCCTGGACGTGCCCGGCGGCATGATCCCGCTGGTCTGGAACGGGATGATGAGCTTCGGCGGGGCCTGGTTCTTCCTGGCCGCCTCCGAGTCGATCAGCGTGCTCAACCACCGCTACGCGCTGCCCGGCATCGGCTCCTACGCGGCCACCGCCATCGGCAACGGCGACCTGGGCCAGGTCGGCATCGCGATCGGCGTGATGGTCGTGATGGTGATCGGCGTCAACGTGCTGTTCTGGCGGCCGATGACGGCCTGGTCCGAACGCTTCCGGGTGGAGGAGTCGGAGGCCGCCGACCGGCCGCGCAGCCTCGTCCTGGACCTGCTGCGCCGCTCCAGCCTGCCGGAGCTGGCCGCCCGCCCGCTGCGGCCGGTCGGGCTCGCGCTGGACCGGGCCACCCGGGTGTTCGGCCTCGCCGAGCACCCGCTCGCCCGGCCCGCCTCCCGGGAGCGCACCGGGGACGTGTTCTTCGCCGGGGCGGTGGCCGCCGTGGTGGTCCTCGGCGCCTGGAAGGCCTTCGACTACGTCCGCACCACCGTCGGCCTGGGCGAGTTCGGCCACGCCTTCGCGCTCGGCGCGGCCACCTTCGGACGGGTGCTGGTGCTGCTCGTGGCGGCCACCGCCGTCTGGGTGCCGGTCGGGGTGTGGATCGGCATGAACCCGAAGGTCACCCGCTTCGCCCAGCCGGTGGTGCAGGTGCTGGCCAGCTTCCCGGCGAACTTCCTGTTCCCCTTCGCCACCGCCGCGTTCGTCGCCCTCGGCATCTCGCTGAACCTCGGCTCGGTGCTGCTGATGGCGCTCGGCGCCCAGTGGTACATCCTGTTCAACGTGATCGCCGGGGCCTCCGCGATCCCCAGCGACCTGCGCGAGGCGATGACCGGCTTCCAGGTCCGGGGCGGGCTGCGCTGGCGGGCCTTCGTCCTGCCGGCGGTCTTCCCGTACTACGTCACCGGCGGCATCACCGCGGCCGGCGGCGCCTGGAACGCCTCGATCGTCGCCGAGGTGGTCGACTACGGCGCGCACCACCTGACCGCCACCGGGCTCGGCTCGTACATCGCCGACGCCACCGGCACCGGCGACCTCCCCAGGATCCTGGTCGGGGTGAGCGTGATGAGCTGCTACGTCGTCGCGCTCAACCGGCTGCTGTGGCGCCGGCTCTACCGGCTCTCCGAGACCCGCTACGCCCTCTGAGGAGACTCCGCACGATGACCGCCGCCCCCGCCCGCGCCACGATCGTCGAGGCCTCCGCCGTCACCAAGACCTTCACCACCCCGGACGGACGGGCCCTGCCGGTGCTGGACGACATCGGCCTGCACCTGGCCGAGGGCGAGATCGTCGCCCTGCTCGGCAAGTCCGGCTCCGGCAAGTCGACCCTGCTGCGCTGCCTGGCGGGGCTGATCGCGCCCTCCTCCGGGACGGTCACCTACCGGGGCACCCCGCTGCGGGCCGCCAGCCCGGGGGTGGCCATGGTGTTCCAGTCCTTCGCCCTGCTGCCCTGGCTGACCGTCCAGCAGAACGTCGAACTCAGCCTCCAGGCACGCGGGGTGGGCGAGGAGGAACGGCGCGAGCGGGCGCTGCGGGCGATCGACCTGATCGGCCTGGACGGCTTCGAGGGCGCCTACCCCAAGGAGCTGTCCGGCGGGATGCGCCAGCGGGTCGGCTTCGCCCGGGCCCTGGTGGTCGAACCGGACGCGCTGTTCATGGACGAGCCGTTCTCCGCCCTGGACGTGCTGACCGCCGAGAACCTGCGCAACGAACTGGTCGGCCTGTGGGAGGGCCGCGGGGCCCCGGTCAAGTCCATCCTGATCGTCACCCACAACATCGAGGAGGCGGTGCTGCTGGCCGACCGGATCCTCGTGCTGTCCTCCAACCCCGGCCGGATCCGCTCCGAGCTGACCGTCGACCTGCCCCGCCCGCGCGACCGCCGCACCCCCCAGTTCGAGGCCCTGGTCGACACCGTCTACGGCATCCTCACCGGCCGCGAGGAGCAGCCCGCCACCGAACCCGCCGCCCGACCGGCCGTCACCCCGATCACCACCCCGCTGCCGCCCGCCACCGTCGGCGGGCTGGCCGGCCTGCTGGAGATCCTGCTGGCCATGGGCGGTGAGGAGGGCCTGGCCGAGATCGCCGACGAGCTCAACTTCGAGGTCGACGACCTGCTCCCGCTGGTCGACGCCGCCGTCCTGCTCGACCTCGCCGGCACCACCGACGGCCGCTTCGCCATCACGGCCGCCGGCCGCGAGTTCGCCGCCGCCGACATCCTCACCAGGAAGCAGCTGTTCGCCCGCCAGGCCGCCCGCCGGGCCCCGCTGGTGCGGGCCGTCGTCCAGTCCCTGGCCGCCACCCGGGACCACAAGCTCCGCGAGGACCTCTTCCTCGACCTGCTGCGGTCCGGCTACGACACCGCGGACGCCCGGCGCCAGTTGGAGACCGCCATCGACTGGGGCCGCTACGGCGAGCTCTACGACTACGACGCGGACGACGCCGAGTTCCGCCTCGAACCCGGCGCCGAGGCGGCGCTGTAGACCGAGGCGGCGCTGTCGGCCGAGGCGGCGCTTTCGGCCGAGGCCTCCTGGTGGACTGACGCCACGTGGTGGAGAACCGCCAAACCACCCGATTCGGTGGTGGGTCGATCTCCGGTTGCGGGTACACCAGTTGACGGCCAACCATCGCGCTCACCAGCGAGGAGGCATCCGTGACCGACGACCGGAGTGCCGCGAACACCGTCGCATCCCCCGAGTCCCGACAACAGACCGTCCAGGACGAACGGACCATCACCTTCCTGCGCTTCGGCGTCGGCGCGATCGGCGTGCTGCTGCCACCGGCCCTGCCCCTGGGCAACTGGCTGGCGGACGAGCTCACCGGGCGGGCCACGGACGGCTTCTGGCCCGCGTCGATGAGCGCCGCGTACTACGGCGGCACCCGGAACGTCTTCGTGGGCGCCCTGTGCGCGCTCGGGGTGTTCCTGATCTGCTACCGGCTGGACCGGCGGGACGACCGGTGGAGCACGGCCGCCGGGGTGTTCGCGCTCGGCGTCGCGCTGTGTCCGACCGCGCCGTCGGACCCGACCGGGTTGCAGCGCACGGTCGGGGTGTTCCATCTGGCCTTCGCCGGGCTGCTGTTCGTGATGCTGGCGCTGTTCTGCCTGTACTCCTTCCGCAATCCGCGCTCGGCGCAGCCCGCCCGGGTGGCGACGGCGTACCTGGCGGCGGGGGTGCTGATCCTGGTCGCCCTGCTGGCGGCGGTGGTGACGGGGCTGTCCGGGTTCGGCTCCGACTGGGCGGTGCGGCCGGTCTACCTGTGCGAGTGGGTGGCGACCTGGGCGTTCGGTGCGGCCTGGATCGGTGCGGCGGTGGAGCTGGCGGCCGGGCGGGACGGCCGGGCGGGGGCGCTGCCCCGGCAGGCGGTGGGGCTGGAGGCGCGCAGTCCGGAGGCGCCCCTGGCCTGAGCCCTCGTCATACCGTCACACCGGCGAACCGTTACCATGCGCACCAAGACCGGCCGCCCTGGCGCCCGGTGACGGATGCCCGAAGCAACGGGGAGCGAGAGCGTGACGGACGAGCACTACCCCTCGATCGACCTGCGGATGGACGTGCCGCACTCCGCGCGGGTCTACGACTACCTCATCGGCGGGAAGACCAACTTCGAGGCGGACCGGGCCGCCGCGCACGCCTCCGTCCAGGCCTGGCCGGCGCTGCCGACGTCCATGCGGACCACCCGCGCCTTCATGCAGCGCTCGGTGCGCCACCTCACCGAGCAGTACGGGGTGCGGCAGTTCCTGGACATCGGCACCGGCATCCCCACCTCGCCCAACGTGCACGAGATCGCCCAGGCGATCGCCCCCGAGGCCCGGGTCGGCTACGTCGACAACGACCCGATCGTGCTGACCCACGCGCGCGCCCTGATGGACAGCACGCCCCAGGGGCGCACCTGTTACGTGGACGCCGACTTCCGGAACCCGGAGTCGATCATCGAGGACCCCCGGCTGCGCGAGGTGCTCGACCTCTCGCAGCCGGTGGCGCTCTCGCTGATCGCCATCGTCCACTTCGTGCTGGACGAGGACGACCCGCAGGGCATCGTCCGCCGGTTCATGGACGCGCTGGCGCCCGGCAGCTTCCTCGCCCTCACCGTGTTCACCGGCGACACCGACCCGGTCGGGGTGGGCGGGGTCGGCCGGGAGTACAACGCCCGGGGCATCCCGCTGCAGATCCGCGACCGGGCCGAGACCGAGGCCTTCTTCGACGGCTACCGGCTGCTCGACCCGGGCGTCACCCTGGTCCACCACTGGCGGCCGGACCCGCACGCCCCGGCGGTCCGCGACCGGGACATCGCGATGTACGCGGGCGTGGCGGTCAAGGACTGAGCCCCGGAAGGGCGGGTCCGGTCAGCCGGGGACGGTGACCAGGCCCGCCTCGTAGGCCAGGATGACCAGGTGGACCCGGTCGCGGGCGTCCAGCTTGGCGAGCAGCCGGGTCATGTAGGTCTTCACCGTGGCGATGCTGAGCACCAGTTCGGCGGCGATCTCGGTGTTGGACAGGCCCCGGCCGACCAGGGTGAGGATATCCCGCTCCCGCTCGGTGATCGCCTCCAGCCGCCGCGCGGCGGCGGCCGGTGCGGGCTTCGGCTGCTGGGCCGCGAACGCCCCGATCAGCCGCCGGGTGACGCTCGGGGCGATCAGCGCCTCCCCCGCGGCCACCACCCGCACCGCGGCGAGGATGTCGTCCAGCGCCATGTCCTTGACCAGGAAGCCGGAGGCCCCGGCGCGCAGCGCCGCGTACACGTGCTCGTCCTCGTCGAAGGTGGTGAGCACGACCACCTTCGTCGGCCCGCCCGCCGCGGTCACCCGCCGGGTCGCCTCGATGCCGTCGGTGCCCGGCATGCGGATGTCCATCACCACGACGTCCGGCCGCAGTTCGGCGGCCAGCCGGACGGCCTCGGCGCCGTCGCCCGCCTCGCCGACCACCTCGACGTCCGTCGTCTCGGTGATCACCATCTCCAACGCGGCCCGCACCAGGGGCTGGTCGTCGGCCAGCACCACCCGGATCACGCGGTCACCCCCTCGGGGAGCGGGACCGGCAGCCGGGCGGCGACCCGGAAGCCGCCGTCCGGGCGCGGCCCGGCCTCGAACTCGCCGTGCAGCAGGGCGACCCGCTCGCGCAGCCCGGCCAGGCCGAAGCCGCTGCCGGGCGCGTCGCCGTGGCCCCGGCCCCGGTCGGTGACCTCCACCCGGAGCTCCTCGGCCCGGCTGCGGTCGACGGTCACCAGGCACTCGGCGGCCCGCGCGTGCCGCACCACGTTGGTCACCGACTCCTGGATGATCCGGAACGCCGAGAGGTCGATCTCCGGTGGCAGCGGCCCCGGTTCGCCCGTGCGCCGCACCTCCACCCGCACCCCGGCCGCGGTGGTGGCCGCGGCCAGCCGGTCGAGGTCGGCCAGGCCCGCCGGGACGGTGTCGGACACCTCGCCGTCGGCCTGGCGCAGCGCGACCAGCATCCGGCGCAGCGCGGCGAGGGTCTCCCGGCCGGCCGCCTCGATCTCGCCCAGGGCCTGCTTGGCCCGCTCCGGCCGGCGGTCGATCACCCGGCGGGCCGCACCGGCCTGGAGGGCCACGATGCCCATGCTGTGCGCGACGGTGTCGTGCATCTCCCGGGCGATCCGCAGCCGTTCGGCGGTCACCGCCTCGGCGGCCACCCGGCTGCTCAGGGTCTCGGCGTGCTCCCGGTTCTGCCGCACCGAGCGCCCGGCCAGCCAGGCGACCAGGGCGAGCAGCGCGGCGCCGTCCGCCTCGCCGATGTGGGTGCCGGTGAAGATGCCGACGGTGTTGCCGTGGACCAGGCCCATGTGCAGCACCAGGAAGACCGCCGCCAGTGCGAAGGCGGCGCGCGAACTGCGGCGCGGGCAGCGGGCGGTGATCAGGAACAGTGCGACGTACACCGCCAGCAGTGCGGCCGGGGAGACCTGGACCTGGGCCGAGAAGCCGTCGGTCTCCATCCAGGTGGCGAACAGCAGCAGGGCGACCGAGAGCACCGGCAGCCGACGCACCAGCGCCGCGCCGAGGAAGGCCACCGCCGTGTCGCCCAGGGTGAAGGCCAGGCCGCCGTGCAGGGCGGCGCCCCGATGCAGCCGGGCGGTGCCGCCGAGCAGCACGGCGGGGTAGGCGGCGGCCACGCACCAGGCGAGGGCGACCCAGGCCTCGGGCGGGACGCGCCGCAGCAGCGGGGGCGTCGGTGTGGTGGGCATGGTCCAAGATCGTAACGACGGGTGCGGGCGCCGTCATCCAGCCCTGGTTGTACGACCGGGGCCGACCTGCGGTGTCGACGCCGGTCCGATGCGGCCGCGGGGGCTCCCCCGGCATCGTGGTGGCCATGATCGAAGTCACCGAGCTGACCAAGCGCTACGGCCGCCGCACGGCCGTCGACCAGTTGACCTTCACCGTGTGCCCCGGCCACGTCACCGGCTTCCTCGGCCCCAACGGCGCCGGCAAGTCCACCACCCTGCGGATGGTGCTGGGCCTGAACGCCCCCACCTCCGGCACCGCCACCGTGGGCGGCCGGGACTTCCGCGGCCTGCCGCGCGGCCTGCGCGAGGTCGGCGCCCTGCTCGACGCCGGGGACGTGCACGGCGGCCGCACCGGCGGCGCCCACCTGCGGGCCCTCGCCCGCAGCAACGCGATCCCGCGCCGCCGGGTGGACGAGGTGCTCGCCGAGGTCGGCCTCACCGACGCCGCCGGACGCCGGATCGGCGGCTACTCACTGGGCATGAAGCAGCGCCTGGGCATCGCCGGGGCCCTGCTCGGCGACCCGCCCGTACTGCTCTTCGACGAGCCGCTGAACGGCCTCGACCCCGAGGGCGTGCTCTGGGTGCGCGGCCTGTTCCGCCGCCTCGCGGACGAGGGCCGCACCGTCTTCGTCTCCAGCCACATGATGGCCGAGATGGAGCACACCGCCGACCGGCTGGTGGTGATCGGCCGCGGCCGGCTGATCGCCGACGAGAGCCTCGGCGCGTTCGCCGCCCGGGCCGGCCGCGCCACCGTCCGTGTCCGCGCCGCGGAACCCGAGCGGCTGGCGGCCGTGCTGCGGGCCGCCGGCGCCACCGTCCGCCCCGAGCCGGACGGCAGCCTCGACGTGACCGGGCTGGGCGTCGAACGGATCGGTGAACTCGCCCTGGAGCAAGGCCTGCTGCTGTACGGCCTGACCGAACGCGGCGCCTCCCTGGAGGAGGCCTTCATGGAACTGACCGCCGACAGCGTCGAGTACCTCGCCGGAGAGAACCGATGAACGCCCCCATGAGCACCCCCCTGCGCTCCTCGACCCCCGTACGCCGCGCCCGTTTCGGCGACCTGCTCGCTGCCGAGTGGCTCAAGTTCTGGTCACTGCGCTCGATCCCCTGGGTGCTCGCGGTCGGCGCGCTGCTCATCCTCGCCGCCAACCTCAAGTCCGCCCAGTACACCCACGACCACTACACGCCCGGCGACGGCGACCCGGCGGTGATGAAGCAGGAAGCCCTGAACGTCTCCTTCATCACCGGCTCCGCCGACGTCGTGATGCTGCTCGCCGGCGGCCTCGGCGCGATCGTCATCGCGGGCGAGTACGCGACCGGCCTGATCCGCACCACGCTGGCCGCCGTCCCCGACCGCCGGGCCGTCCTGCTCGCCAAGGCGGGCGTGCTGACGGCCGTTCTGCTCGGCTTCGGCGTGCTCACCGCGGGTCTGTCCTTCGCCCTCACCCAGGCGATCCTGGCCGACCGGGGCATCGGGCAGTCGATCGGCGACCCGACCGCCTTCCGGTACGTGGCGGCGGCCGCGCTGTTCGCCCCGGTCTGCGGACTGGTCGGGCTCTGCCTCGGCACCCTGATCCGGCACAGCGCGGGCGCGGCGGTGGGCACCATCGCGGTGCTGTTCTTCCTGCCCTCCGTCGTCACCGAGCGCTACCGGTGGAGCGCCGACCTCCTGCACGCCCTGCCCTTCCCGGCCTGGCAGCGCCTCGCCCGCACCACCCTGGCCGGGATGCGCCCGACCGACTACCCGGCCACCGTGGCCGGCTCCTGGACCAGCTACGCGGTGTGGGCGCTGGCCTCGGTGCTCATCGCGGTGGCGGTGATCCGGCGCCGCGACCACTGACGGGGCCGCGACCACTGGCGGAGCCGTCACCACTGACGGGCCCTGCGCTCTCCCGCCGGCCCGCCCACTCCTCGGCGAGGGCGACCAGCAGCGCCGCCAGGACCAGCCCGGCCGCGACCGTGACGCCCAGTTGGAAGGCCAGCGCCCAGTCCGGGCGGCGTCCCCCGGCGTGGGCGAAGAAGACCGAGCCGACGACCGCGATGCCGACCGCCGAGCCGACCCGCTGGGCGGTCTGCAGCACACCGCCGGCGCTGCCCGCCCGGGTCAGCGGGACGTGCTGGAGGGTGAGGGTCTGGTTCGGGGCGATCACCAGGCCGCTCCCCGCACCGGCCACCAGCAGCGGGCCGAGCGTCGTCCAGCCCACCAGCGGCCCGTCCCACAGCTGCACCGCCAAGGCCGAGGCCAGCAGGCCGCCCAGCACCAGCAGCAGCCCCGCCACCACCAGCCGGCGTCCGTACCGGCTCACCAGCCGCCCGCCCACCGCGGCCGCCACGCCCGAACCGACCGCGAAGGGGGTGATCGCCAGACCGGCCGTCAGGGCCGAGTAGTGGTGCCCGGCCTGGAGGTAGAGCGTGAAGATGAAGAAGATCGCGGTGAACCCGGCGAAGTACACCAGCGACAGCAGCACCCCCGCCGCGTACGGCCGCACCGCGAACAGCGCCATGCTGACCAGCGGTTCGCGCCGCCGCCCGTCCGGCCGCTCCCGCGCGTAGTGGCGCTCCCAGCCGACGAAGGCCGTCAGCAGCACCGCCGCCAGCGGCAGCAGCAGCCAGCGGGCCGGGCTGTGCCACTGCTGCTCCTGGACGAAGGGCAGCAGCAGGGCGACCGTCCCCGCGCCGAGCAGCAGCACCCCGACCGGGTCGAAGTCCCGCTGCCCGGCCCGCTCGCCGGCCGGGCGGGGCGGCGGCAGCAGCCGGTAGGCGACCGGCAGGGCGACCAGGCCGATCGGCAGGTTGACCAGGAACACCCAGCGCCAGCCGTCCTGCGGGCCGAACGCGTGGATCAACAGCCCGCCCAGCAGCGGTCCGACGGCGGTGGACAGCCCGATCGTCGCGCCCAGCGCGCCGAAGGC
Organism: Kitasatospora sp. NPDC059146; assembly: GCF_042786665.1. Taxonomy (NCBI): domain Bacteria; kingdom Bacillati; phylum Actinomycetota; class Actinomycetes; order Kitasatosporales; family Streptomycetaceae; genus Kitasatospora; species Kitasatospora sp. NPDC059146. The sequence goes on from NZ_JBHZCY010000038.1 coordinate 60,241, forward strand.
CCGGCCGCGTTCGGCGCCCTGGAACAGGGTCTGGATGAAGCCGGACACCTGCGGCACCAGGACCCCGCCGGCCGCGCCCTGGAACAGCCGGGCCAGCACCAGCCACTCCTGGTCCTGGGCCGCGCCGGCCAGCGCGCTGGCCGCGGTGAACAGGGCGAGCCCGGTGAGGAAGACCGCCCGCCGACTGCGGGCGTCGCCGAGCCGCCCGGCGGGGACGAGCACCAGGCCGAAGGCCAGCGCGTAGCCGCTGAGCACCCACTGCAGGCCGCTGTCGGACATGTGCAGTCCGGCCCGGACGGTGGGCAGGGCGACGTTCACGATGCTGACGTCCAGCAGGGTCATGAACCCGGCGACCAGGCAGACCGTCAGCGCCCGCCAGCGCCGCGCCTCCGCCCGCCCGCCGACGGCGGAGGCGCCGGGCGGCTGCGGGCGCGGGGGCTCCGCGTCGCGGGAGGGTGGGGCGGTCATGGGAGCCTCTTCCCGGTGTCCGGGGACTGGTGCCGGCTCTGCTCCGGCTCATCCTCACCTGCACCGGACCCCGCCGCCACCCGAACCCCGTCCGGCCCCGGGCGCGCGGGTTGCTCACCCGAACGGACGAACCGGATCGCGACCGGCCCCGAGCCGCCCGAGGCTGGCGGCATGACTGTCGCCACCGAGACCCAGCCCTCCGCCCCGCCGGTGCTCGACGTACGGCAGCGGAACGTCGTCTTCGCCACCATCGTGCTCGGCATGCTGCTGGCCGCCCTCGACCAGACCATCGTCGGCACCGCGCTGCCCACCATCGTCTCGGACCTCGGCGGCGCCGCCCACATGTCCTGGGTGGTCACCTCCTACCTGCTGGCCGAGACGGTGGCCACCGTGCTGGCGGGCAAGTTCGGCGACCTGTACGGGCGCAAGCTGATCTTCCAGGTCTCGGCGATCGTCTTCGTCGGCGGCTCGTTCCTGTGCGGCCTGTCCACCAACATGACCCTGCTGATCGCCTGGCGGGCCGTGCAGGGCATCGGCGCGGGCGGGCTGATGGTCACCGCCATGGCACTGATCGCGGACGTCATCCCGCTGCGCGAGCGCGGCAAGTACCAGGGCGCGATCGGCGCGGTGTTCGGCCTGGCCACCGTCATCGGGCCGCTGCTGGGCGGGCTGTTCACCGACCACCTGTCCTGGCGCTGGGCGTTCTACGTGAACGTGCCGATCGCCGTCGTCGTGGTGATCGCGGCCGCCCGGACCATCCCCTCGGTGCGCTCGGCGGTGCGGCCGGTGATCGACTACCTGGGCATCGCCCTGGTCTCGGTCGGCGCCAGCGCCCTGATCCTGGCGACCAGTTGGGGCGGCAACCAGTACGCCTGGGGCTCCGGGGTGATCATCGCCCTGTTCGTCGGCGGCGCGGTCGCACTCGGACTGTTCTGCTGGACGGAGACCCGGGCCGCCGAACCGATGCTGCCGATGCGGCTGTTCCGCAACCCGGTGTTCGCGGTCTGCTCGGTGCTCAGCTTCATCGTCGGCTTCGCGATGCTCGGCGCGCTGACCTTCCTGCCGACCTTCCTCCAGTACGTGGACGGCGACTCGGCGACCGTCTCCGGCGTGCGGATGCTGCCGATGGTGATCGGCCTGCTGATCGCCTCGATCGCCAGCGGCAACGTGGTCAGCAAGACCGGCAAGTACCGGCTGTTCCCGATCGCCGGCACCCTGGTCATGGCCGTCGGCCTCTACCTGCTGTCCCGGCTCGAACCCGGCACCGGCACCGCACTGGCCTCCCTCTACATGTTCGTGCTCGGCGTCGGCATCGGGCTGAGCATGCAGGTGCTGACCATCGCCGTGCAGAACACCGTCGACTACGCCGACCTCGGCACCGCCACCTCCGGGGTGACCTTCTTCCGCACCATCGGCAGCTCCTTCGGCACCGCCGTGTTCGGCACCATCTACGCCAACGGCCTCAAGACCGAACTCGCCAAGGGCGTCGCCGCCTCCGCCCGGCTCACCGGCGCCGACCCGGCCGCCCTGGTGCACGCCGCGGAGAGCCCGCAAGGCCTGCACAAACTGCCCGCCGCACAGGCCGCACCGATCATCCAGTCGTACTCGGACGCCCTGCACACCGTGTACCTGTGGACCATCCCGGTGGCCGTGGTCGGCTTCGTGGTCGCGCTGTTCCTCAAGCAGGTGCCATTGCGCGACACCACCCGGGCCGGCTCCACCGACATGGGCGAGGGCTTCGCCCAACCCACCACCAGCGACTCCGACCCGCACCTGGAGTACGCCGTCTGCAAGATCGTGCGCGACATCGACCTGGACACCGTACGGACCATCGTCGGCGACGCCGACACCCGCGTCGACCTCGCCGGCGCCTGGGCCCTGATGGAGGTGGCCGGCCACACCAAGGCCCTCGGCCACGCCTCCCTCGACCTCATCGCCACCCGCAAGAAGCTGCCGCCCGAGGTCCTCGAACCGGTCTTCGACCGGATGGCCGCCGAGGGCTACCTCACCCGCGACGGCGACCGCCTCACCCACACCGAGGCCGGCACCCAGGAGGTCCGCTCCCTCGCCCGCGCCTGGTCCGGCTGGCTCAACGCCCGCCTCGACGCCGACGCCGGCCGCCCCCGCAGCCCCCAGCTCCGCACCGCCGCCGACGCCATCGCCTGGCGCCTCCTCACCGAGGACCTCGCCAACGGCCTCCCGGCCACCGCCCGCCACAAGAACGGCGCCAAGGTCTGACGGCCCGCCGGCACCCCGCGAGCATCGAGGAAGGTACGGCTCAGGGCGCGAAGAATGCGCTTTCTCGCCCCCTCCCCCAGGCCCGAGGATGAGCAGCGAATCAGCCTGCCGGGAGGAAGAACCGTGTCCGCTGCGCCGCCCGCCCCGCCGTCCGCCGACTCCCCCGTCGAGCCGGGCCTGCTGCCGCTCACCGCCGAGGTCCGGCCCGAGGGCCTGGCCGTCGGAGGCGTCCTGCTGGAGCAGATCGCCCGCCAGCACGGCACCCCGCTCTTCGTCTACGACGAGGAGCACCTGCGCAGCCGCTGCCGGGAGGCGGTGGCCGCCTTCGGCCCGGGCAACGTGGCCTACGCCTCCAAGGCCTTCCTCTGCACGGCCATGGCCCGGCTGGTCGCCGACGAGGGCCTGCTGCTGGACGTCGCCTCCGGCGGCGAGCTGCGCACCGCCCTGTACGCCGGGGTGGAGCCGGAGCGCATCGTCCTGCACGGCAACAACAAGGACGACGGCGAGCTGCGCACCGCGATGACCGCCGGACTGCACCACATCGTGGTGGACAGCTTCGACGAACTGGAGCGGATCGAGCGGCTGCACCACGTGGAGGGCCTGCCGCCCGCCCGGATCCGGCTGCGGGTGGCGCCCGGCGTCGCGGCCGGCGCCCACGAGGCGATCCGCACCGGCGGCCACGACTCCAAGTTCGGCTTCGGCCTCGCCGACGGCGCCGCCGCGGCCGCCGTGCGCCGGGCCGCGGCCGCCTCCGCCGTCCGGCTGGAGGGCGTGCACGCCCACGTCGGCTCCCAGGTCCTCGACCCGGCCGAACTGGCCGACGGGGCCGCCGCGGTGGCCCGCTTCGCGGTGGACAGCGCGGTCGCCGGACTGACCGTGGGCGGCGGCCTCGGCGTCGCCTACGTGGGCGGGCAGAGCGCCCCGTCCTTCGCCGTCTGGGCGGCGCGGGTGCGCGCGGCGGTGCGCGGCGCGGGCTGGACGGGCGAGGTCGGCGTGGAGCCGGGCCGCTCGATAGCCGCCCGGGCCGGGCTGACCCTGTACCGGGTCGGCACCGTCAAGCGGATCCCGGACGTACGGACGTACGTCAGCGTGGACGGCGGCATGAGCGACAACCTGCGGCCCGCGCTGTACGGCGCCGGCTACGAGGCCTTCCTGCCGCGCTGCCCCGAGGCGCACCGCCCGTACCGGGCCCGGCTGGTCGGCAAGCACTGCGAGAGCGGCGACGTGATCATCGACGACGCGGCCCTGCCGGCCGACCTGCGGGTCGGCGACCTGCTCGCCACCCCGGTCACCGGCGCCTACGGCTACGCGATGGCCTCCAACTACAACAAACTGCCGCGGCCCGCCGTGGTCTTCGTCCGCGACGGCCGGGCCCGGCTGGTGGTGCGCCGGGAGACCGAGTACGACCTGCTGCGCCTCGACGTCGCGGGCGACGGCAGCACCACGCGGCCGGCCCCGGAACCGGCGAACGCCCAGCGGGGCGCCTGAGCCCCGGGGTTCCGGGGAGGGCCCGGGAGACGGACCCTAGTCTGGGCCGATGCTGAACAGCGCCCGCCTGCTCGTCCTGCTGGAGATCGCCCGTCGCGGCACCATCGTGGCCGCGGCGCAGGCGCTGCACCTCAGCCCGTCCGCCGTCTCGCACCAACTCGCGCGCCTGGAACAGGAGCTGGGGGTCGCGCTGGTGGAGCGGGCGCCGCAGTCGCTGCGGCTGACGGCGGCGGGGGCCCGGCTGGCCGAGCACGCCCAGGCGATCGCCGACCTGATGGCCGTCGCCCGGGACGACCTGCGGGCGCACGCGGAGGCGACGGCCGGGGTGCTGCGGGTCGGCTTCTTCGTCTCGGCCGGGCTGGACCTGCTGCCCCGGGCGCTGTCCGGCTTCGCGGCCCGGTACCCGCGGGTGGAGCTGGAGCTGGTGACGGGCCAGCCGCACGAGCTGGTGCCCGACCTGGAGGCGGGCCGGCTGGACGCGGCCGTGGTCTTCGAGCACCCGCTGGACCCGTGGTGCCGGGAGGCGGCGGTGCGGGTGCGGATGTTCTTCGCCGAGCCGCAGTTGGTCGTGCTGCCGCCCCGGCACCGGCTGGGGCGGCGCCCGGTGGTGCGGCTGGCGGAGCTGGCGGACGAGAGCTGGATCGGCACCCACGGCGGCGGCATCGGCGAGCCGGTGCTCGAACGCGCCTGCGCGGCCGAGGGGTTCCGCCCCCGGGTGCGCTGCCGCAGCGACCACTACCAGGTCACCGTCAACCTCGCCCGGGCCGGGATGGGCGTGGCGCTGATCCCCGCGCTCGGCCTGGCCGATGACACCGACGGGGTGCACGTCTGCCGACTGGACCACCCCCGGTTGCACCGCCGGATCGGGGTGGCCACCCGGGCCACCAACCGCAACCCGGTGCTGCACGCCTTCCTCGCCGAACTCGACGCCGCCGCAGCGGAGATCGGTTCGCTGCTGGAACGACGCTGGGCGGGCTGAGCGCCTCCGGCGCCCTGCGCCGGGAGCTGCCGGTGTGTCATGCTTGCGCCGCCAGCATCCATTTCAGCTGATTGGACTCCGATGACCCGCCGGATATCCGCCCTCCTGATCACCGCCGCCGCCCTGCTGTCCCTCGCGGCCGCCTACGGCCAGCAGTCCGCGCCCCGCGCCGCCACCGTCGCCGAGGCCCCCGCCAGCACCGCCGGCGGCCACACCGCCGAGCGCTCCGAGCACCACTGACCGACGGCAGGCCCCCGGGCGGGGCGGGCTCGCCGGGCCACGACGTCTCAGCGGACCCGGAGCACCTCACCCGCCCGGGCCCCGGTCGGCCGCCCCCCGCGCACCGCGACCCGCCCGGCCACCAGCACCGTCTCCACGCCCTCCGGCGGCAGCAGCGGCCGTGCGAAGGTCGCCCGGTCCAGCACGGCCGCCGGGTCCAGCACGACCAGGTCCGCCACCGCGCCGTCCCGCAGCACCCCGCGCCCGTCCAGGCGGAAGCGCGCGGCGGGCAGTCCGGTCATCTTGTGGACCGCGAGCTCCAGCGGCAGCAGCCCCTGGCTCCGCCCGTAGTGGCCGAGCACCCGGGCGAAGCTGCCCGCCCACCGCGGGTGCGGGCGGCCGGGTTTGGGCACCCCGTCCGAGCCGATCATCGACAGCGGGCTGGCCAGCACCCGGCGGACGTCGTCCTCGCGCATCGAGTGGCTGATGATGGTCACCTCGCCCCGCCCCTCCAGCAGCAGTTCGCAGACGTAGTCCACCGGGTCCGCGCCGCGCTCGGCCGCCAGCTCGGCGATCCGCCGGCCCTCGGCGGAGCGGCGGGCCGGGGCGGCGGCGACCGAGATCAGGTCCCAGCCGCCGTTGCCGACGGTGTTCTCCCAGCCCTCCACCCCGTGCACGAGGTCCGCCCGGATCCGCTCCCGCACCTCGGGGCCGCCCAGCCGGGCCAGCAGGGCGGCGGGCCCGCCCTCGCTCACCCACGGCGGCAGCATCGCGGACAGCACGGTGCTGCCCGCGGTGTACGGGTAGACGTCGCAGAGCACGTCCACGCCCTCGGCGCGGGCCTGGGCCAGCCTGGCCAGGGTCCGGACGGTGGCGCCCCAGGCGTGCCGGCCGGCGGTCTTGTGGTGGGAGACCTGCAACGCGGCGCCGGAGCGCGCGGCGATCTCCAGGGCCTCCTCCAGCGCCTTCTCCACCTGGGACATCTCGTCCCGCAGGTGGGTCACGTACGGCTTGCCGTGGCGCGCGGCGACCGACGCCAGGGCGACGAGCTCCTCGGTGCCGGCGTAGCCCCCGGGCGGGTAGATCAGACCGGTGGAGAACCCGGCGGCGCCCTGGCCGAGCGAGCGGTCGAGCAGGTCGCACATCGCGGCCAGTTCCCCGGGGGTCGGCGGGCGGTCCGCGAAGCCCATCACCCCGGCCCGCAGGGTCCCGTGGCCGACCAGCGAGGCCAGGTGGGTGCGCCGCAGGCCGGGCCGCTGCCCGGCGGCGAAACCGGCGAAGTCCCGGGCCGGGCGCACCGGCCCGAGGCCGAAGGTGACCCGCAGGTGCTCGGCGAGGGCGGGCAGCCGAGCGGGCAGCGCGGGGAACAGGCTGCTGCCGCAGTTCCCGGCGATCTCGGTGGTCACGCCCTGGAGCAGCGGGGCCAGCCGTAGCTCCTCGGTGCCGTGGTCCGCGCCGTCGAAGGTGGCGGTGAGGGCGTCGGAGTGGGTGTGGACGTCGATGAAGCCGGGGGTGACGACCCGCCCGGTGACGTCCACCACCTCGGCCGCGTCCACCGCCCCGGCCCCCGGCGCCAGCACCGCCACCCGGTCGCCGACGACCGCCACGTCCGCCCGCCGGGCGGCAGCCCCGGTGCCGTCCACCAGGCTGCCGCCGCGCAGCAGCAGGTCGATCCGGCCGGACGGGGCACAGCGGTGCATCGGCGACTCCCTCGGGCCCCACGAGCGGTGGCGGTGGCCGCAGCGGTGGCGGTGGCGGTGTGCGCCGATGCTGACAGCCGGGCCGGTCGAACGGAAGATGCTGCAGCCATTCGCGCCTCAGCAACCACTTTCGTACCGCTGGCCCGTTGCCCGTTCCAGCCGCCCCGCCAGAGGGCCGGGGAGGCGTTGGTGGCGTCCAGCACCGTGCGCAGTGCGCAGTGCGCGGGCCAGGGGCACGCCACGGCGCCCTAGGGTCCGTCTTCAAACTCCCGTCGTCCGCCCGGAGGGCGGGCGGGGCGGCGGTGGGGTGCGTGCATCGCAAGGCGGCGGAGGGAGCCCAAAGCAGCGCATTGGCGACCGACGACAACGCGGCGGGGCGCGTGCCCCGGCGTCGG
>NZ_JBHZCY010000039.1:0-25171 GCF_042786665.1 Kitasatospora sp. NPDC059146
GCCCTGGCCCAGATCGCCAAGGCCAACGACGTGGCCGCCGTCCTGGTGACGTCCTCCGGCGAGGGCAAGGAGGTCGCCGCCCGCGTCGCGCTGCGGATCGGCTCCGGCATCATCACCGACGCCATCGACCTGGAGGCCGGCGACGGCGGTCCGGTCGCGACCCAGTCGGTGTTCGCCGCTTCCTTCCAGGTGAAGTCCACGGTCACCAAGGGCGCCCCGGTCATCACCGTCAAGCCGAACGCCGTGGCCCCGGAGGCCGTCGCGGCCGCCGGTGCGGTGGAGAACGTGTCGGTGGAGTTCACCGGCAACGCCGCCAAGGTCACCTCGCGCACCCCGCGCGTCTCCACCGGCCGCCCCGAGCTGACCGAGGCCGCCATCGTGGTCTCCGGCGGCCGCGGCGTCGGTGCCGCCGAGGGCTTCGGCGTGGTCGAGGAGCTCGCGGACGCGCTCGGCGCGGCCGTCGGTGCCTCGCGCGCCGCCGTCGACGCCGGCTGGTACCCGCACAGCAACCAGGTCGGCCAGACCGGCAAGCAGGTCTCGCCGCAGCTCTACATCGCGGCGGGCATCTCCGGTGCCATCCAGCACCGGGCCGGCATGCAGACCTCGAAGACCATCGTGGCCGTCAACAAGGACCCCGAGGCCCCGATCTTCGAGCTGGTCGACTACGGCGTGGTCGGCGACCTGTTCCAGGTGCTGCCGCAGCTCACCACCGAGGTGAAGGCCCGCAAGGGCTGATCCCCGCGCGACGGGTCCCCAGGACCGGAGGGCGTGGTACCGGGTGCTCGGTACCACGCCCTCCGTCGTCGTGCCCCGGGTCCCGGGGAGTGCCGAGCCGGCCCGTAGAGTCGGCCCGACGGCGCCCGGGCGCGGGAGCCTCCGGGGCGAACAGGGCGAGGACGAGGGCGAGGACCGAAGCATGGCACTGCTGACGGCACTTCACGGCGACCACGGCGACGCGGCGGACGCGCTGCGGATCGACGGCCGGACGCTCTCCCGGGAGGAACTGCTGGGCGCGGCGACCGCGGTGGCCGACCGGGTGGCCGGGGCCCCCGCGCTGGCGGTGCTCGCCCGGCCCACCCTGGAGACGGTCACCGCCGTGGTCGGCGGGCTGCTGGCGGGCGTCCCGGTGGTGCCGCTGCCGCCCGACTCGGGCCCCAAGGAGCGCGAGCACATCCTGCGGGACTCGGGCGCCGTGCTGCTGGCGCACGCGGCCGGGGAGGACGCGCCCGACGCCGGGCCGGTGGCGGCCCTGCCCGTCGACCCCGCCGAGCGGTCGGCGACCACCTACGCCGAACCGGCCGCCGACGCGACCGGTTTCGTGCTCTACACCTCGGGCACCACCGGCGCGCCCAAGGGCGCGGTGATCCGGCGGGCGGCGATCGCCGCCGACCTGGACGCCCTCGCCGCCGCCTGGCAGTGGACCGCCGAGGACACCCTGGTGCACGGGCTGCCGCTGTTCCACGTGCACGGGCTGCTGCTCGGCGTGCTCGGCGCCCTGCGCACCGGCAGCCGACTGGTGCACACCGGACGGCCCACCCCGGAGGGGTACGCGCAGGCGGGCGGCAGCCTGTACTTCGGCGTGCCCACCGTGTGGTCCCGGCTGGCGGCGGACCCCGCGGCGGCCGGGCGGCTGGCCCCGGCCCGGCTGCTGGTCTCCGGCAGCGCGCCGCTGCCCGTACCGGTCTTCGAGAAGCTGGCGGCGCTCACCGGGCACGCCCCGATCGAGCGCTACGGGATGACCGAGTCGCTGATCACCGTCAGCACCCGGGCGGACGGCGAGCGGCGCCCCGGCAGCGTCGGGCTGCCGGTGGACGGGGTGCGCACCCGGCTGGTCGGCGAGGACGGCGGGCCGGTGCCGTACGACGGGGAGAGCGTCGGCGAACTCCAGGTCAGCGGCCCCACGCTGTTCAGCGGTTACCTCAACCGGCCGGACGCGGACGCCGAGGCCTGGACGGCGGACGGCTGGTTCCGCACCGGGGACGTCGCGGTGATCGGGGCGGACGGCTTCCACCGGATCGTCGGCCGGGCCTCGGTCGACCTGATCAAGAGCGGCGGCTACCGGATCGGCGCGGGCGAGGTGGAGGCCGCGCTGCGCGACCACCCGGCGGTCGCCGACGCGGCCGTGGTCGGCGCGCCGGACGAGGACCTCGGACAGGTGATCGTCGCGTACGTCGTGCCGGACGGCGCCGTGACGGGGGAACAGCTGACGGCCTTCGTGGCGGAGCGGCTCTCGGTGCACAAGCGCCCGCGCCGGGTCGTGCTGGTACCCGAACTGCCCAGGAACGCACTGGGAAAGGTGTTGAAGAAGCAGCTCCTGACGGAGCACCGCGGCCACTGATGAGGGGGCGTCGGGACACGCCCGGCGGTGACGGGTGTTCACCCTGATGCGCCGTCGGGGCCCGGAGCCCGGGAAACCTTCCTTTGGCGCACTCCACTGCGCGCGGTGAGCGGACGCGTGCCTAACGTGACGAGCAGGCAGAACTGAATCCACGGGCGACATGCCGCGGCCCCCGGTCGCACGGCCGGGGGCCGCGGCACGTCGGACCGGGGACTGCCGAGGGTACGGACCGGCGCTGCCGGGGCGTACCGCGTGTCCGCAGCAGTTTCCGCAGCCGCCCTTCCGGCGGCCGTACGCCGCAGTGCGTTCGCAGCAGTGAAGGAAGTCAGCAGGGATGACCACCGTCAACACCGGCGCACCGGATGCCGCCGACGAACCGACCGGGCAGCACGCCCCCGCCGCCCGCCCCGCCACCGCCCGTCCTTCGCGGGCCGCGCGGATCCGCCGGGGGATAGGCATGGCGGCCGTGATCGCGGTCGGCGTGGGGACCATCGGCCTCGGCACCGGGGTGACGCCCGCCGCGGCCGAGAAGGCCCCGGCGCACGCCGGGTGGGACGGCTCGCGGTACTGGTTCAAGAACAGCCAGGGGCAGTGGCGCTGGACCACCCACTACAGCGTGTACGTGGCGCGGACCGGCGGCGGCAAGTCCTCGGCGGGGTCCTCGTCCTCCGCGAAGCCCGCCAAGTCCTCGAACGGCGGGATCAAGCAGGGCTGGGACGGCTCGCGGTACTGGTTCAGGAACAGCAAGGGGGAGTGGCGCTGGACCAGCCACTACGACATCTACCTGCAGCGGACCGGCGGTTCCCCGTCCTCCTCCGGCTCCTCCGGCTCCTCGGGCTCCTCGGGGTCCTCCCACGAGGTGGCGGTGGACGGCGACGTCGAGACCGCGGTGGAGTACGCGCTCGCCCAGCTGGGCAAGCCGTTCCGGACGGCCGGCAACGGGCCGGACGGGTACGACTGCTCGGGCCTGGTGCAGCAGTCCTTCCGGCGCGGCGGCATCGACCTGCCGCGGGTGGCCAACGACCAGTACGAGGCCACCACGCCGGTCAAGGCGAGCCAGCTGCGCCGCGGTGACCTGCTGTTCTGGTCGCCGGACGGCACCGCGCGGGGCATCCAGCACGTGGCGATCTACCTGGGCAACAACCGGTACGTGGAGGCCGCGCGGCCCGGGACGCTGATCCGGATCTCCGGGATCAGCAGCGGGTACTACCCCGCGTTCATGGGGCGGCCGTAGCGCCCGGGGTGCGGGGCGTCCGGCCGGTGGGCCGGGCGCCCCGCACCCGCGCCCCGGTGACCTGGCTGTCCCCGGCCCGGGCGGCGGTGCGGTCCTGCCGACGCGCGGTCAGAGGTCGGCCGGGCGGGGGAGGGCGCCGCGGGCGCCGGGCGCGGTGACGGCGAAGGCCCCGGCGGCGACGGCGGTGGCGGCCGCGTCGGGCAGGTCGGCCAGCCGGGCGAGACCGGCGGCGAGCGCGCCGCAGAAGACGTCGCCGGCCCCCGTGGTGTCGACCACCCGGACGGTGGGCGCGGGCAGCCGGGTCAGTGCTCCGCCTACGGCGACCAGGGCGCCCCCGCCGCCGAGGGTGACCACCGCCCCCTCGCCCTGCCGGGCCAGCGTACGGGCCGCCGCCTCGGCGTCCGCGGCGCCCGTGAGCTGCCGGGCCTCGACGGCGTTGGCGACCACCAGCGGGCGGCGTCCGGTGGGCCCGGGGTCGGGCAGCGCACCGGCCGGGGCGGTGTCGTGCAGCCAGCGGGTGCCGCCGCGCGGGCCCGCGGCGGGCAGGGCCGCGGCGACGGCGCGGACGCACGCCGCGGGGACCTCGTTGCTGGTGAGGACGACGTCGACCGGGAGCAGGTGGAGCCGGGCCAGGGCCGCGCCGACCTCGTCCGCGGTCAGGTGGGCGTTCGCGCCGGGCACGACCACGATGCTGTTCTCCCCGGCGGGGTCGACCAGCACGATCGCCTGGCCGGTGGGCGCGTCGGGGTGGGTGTGGACGGCGCCCGTCTCCACGTTCGCGCCGCGCAGGTCGGCGAGCGCCGCCTCGCCCTCGGCGTCGCGTCCGACCTTGGCCACCAGGTGGGTGGCGGCCCCCATCCGGGCCGCGGCCACCGCCTGGTTGGCGCCCTTGCCGCCGAAGCCCCGGGTGGCGTCGGTGGCCAGGACGGTCTCGCCGGGCGCGGGGAGCACGGGGCAGCGCAGGATCCGGTCGGTGTTGACCGAGCCGATGACGACGACCCGGCCGGCGGGGAGCAGCTTCATCGTTCCTCTGTACGCGGCGGGGCGCGGCCCGCGCAAGCGGTGCGCGTGAAGGCGCCGGGCGGGGCGGGCGGGGCGGGCGCGGGGCGGTGAGGGTGCCGGGCGGGGGAGTGGGAGGGCGCAGGGAGGGCGCGAGCGGCGTACGGTCGGGGCGCGCACCGGAAGTCGGCCGGTCCGACTTCCGGTGCGAACGGTGTGGCGGCGGGGTGCGGCTTTGATGGCGGCCGGTCCGCATTTATCCGTACCGGGCCCGTGGCCTGGGCACATGCCGCTGTCAAGGGGCGGGCCGGGGCGCGCGGGCGGGCGCGGCGAGCAGTTTTGGGGAGCGGCGTGGCGCGGGTACCACCACGGGTGGCGCTGGTTCGGCCGACGGGGGCGCTGCCCGGTGCGAACGGCATCGGGGCAAGTCGAGGGCAGGGGACGTTGTGATCGTCTGGGTCAATGGCACATTCGGGGCGGGCAAGACGAGCGCCTGCCGCGAGCTGGTGGAACTGCTGCCCGGGAGCGTGCTCTTCGATCCCGAGCTGGTCGGCTTCGGACTGCGCCGGATGCTTCCGGCCGACCGGCTGGCCACGGTGTCCGACTTCCAGGACCTCGCGGCCTGGCGTCGGCTGGTGCCCGAGACGGCCGCCGCGCTGCTCGGCGAGGTGGGCGGGCCGTTGGTGGTGCCGATGACCCTGCTCAGAGAGGACTACCGGGACGAGATCTTCGGTGATCTCGCCGCGCACGGGATCACGGTGCACCACTTCGTCCTGGATCCAGAAGAAACGATCCTGCGAAACCGCATAGCCCAGCGCGAGGAATGCCCGGGCGACCCGGAGCGCAGCGAGCGGGTCCGCACCTGGTGCCTGGAGCACCTGCCGCACTACCGGGCGGCCCGCCGCTGGCTGGTCGGCGACGCCCGGATGATCGACAGCGGCGCGCTCACCCCGCGCGAGACCGCGCACCGGATCGCCGAACTCGTCCGGGTCGGCGCCGCGCGCTGCCCGATCGTCCAGGCCCCCGAGCCGACCGGCGACACCGTGGCCTCGGCCGTGCTGTTCTTCGACGAGCAGGACCGGGTGCTGCTCGTCGACCCGGTCTACAAGCCCGACTGGGACTTCCCCGGCGGCGTGGTCGAACGCGGCGAGGCCCCCACCGACGCCGCCCTGCGCGAGACCGCCGAGGAGCTCGGACTGCGCCTGGACCCCTCGGTGCTGCGGCTGCTCGCCGTCGACTGGGAACCGCGCACCGGCCCGCGCCGCGGCGGCCTGCGGCTGATGTACGACGGCGGCCTGCTCGACGACGCGGGCCGGCAGAACCTGCTGCTGCAACAGGAGGAGCTGCGCGGCTGCCGGTTCGTCACCCTGGACGAGTCGGCCGAGCTGCTGCCGCCGAGCCGCTACCGGCGCCTGGCCGCCGCGCTGGACGCCCGGCGCAGCGGGGAGCTGCGCTACCTGGAGGCGGGGTGCCGGGTGGCGCTCGGCCGCCTGGCCAGCACGGCGGACGCCGCATAGGACCGGGGGAGGGCGGGCCCGGGTGCCGGTCGGCGGCGCGCCCCGGTTGGTGGCGGGGCCGGTGCGGGGGTCAGGATGGGGGCATGCCGTTCACCCTGAGCCATCCCGCCGCCGTCCTGCCCCTGCTGCGTCACGCCGGGGAGCGCGGGCCGCTGGTGGCCTCGGCGCTGGTGGCCGGGTCGATGGCGCCCGACGTGCCGTTCTTCGCCGAGTCGCTGCTGCCCGGGGTGTACGGGCACGGCGGGCTGACCCACGCCTGGTGGGCGGTGCCGACGCTGGACGTGGCGATCGCCGGCGTGCTGGTGGCGGGGTGGCACGGGCTGCTGCGGGCGCCGCTGGTGGGCCTGCTGCCCGAACGGTGGGCGGGCGGCGCCGAGGCGTTGACGGTCCGCCGGGCCGCGGCGGCCGGTGCGGGCGGTACCGGCGGCTGCGGCGGTGCCGGGGGCCTGGGCGCGGACGCGGCCTGGTTCGTGGTCTCGGCGGCGGTCGGCGCGGCCACCCACGTCGGCTGGGACGCGTTCACCCACGGCGGCCGGCTGGGCGTGCGGCTGCTGCCCGTACTGGACCGGACGGTGGCCGGGGTCCCGGTCTACGAGGTGCTGCAGTACGGGAGTTCGGCGCTCGCGCTGGCCGCGCTGGGCGGCTGGGCGGCGCGCGCGGTGCGGGCCGTCGAACCGGTGGCCCCGGCCGTGCGGCTCGCGCCGCGGACCCGGCGGACGGCCACCGCGGTGCTGGCCGCGGCGACCGTGGCCGGGGTGCTGCACCGGATCGGCCCGCTGCGCCGCAACCTCGTCCCGGAGGTGTGCTTCGGGGCCGGTGCCGGGCTCGCGGTGGGTGCGGTCGGCTACGCGGCGGTGGTCGCGGCCGCCCGCCGGTGGCGTGGCGGGCGGCCCGGGACCGGTGCGAACTCCCGTCAGACGGTGCGCAGTTCCGCGTAGCGGCGGAGGAAGAGGGCCTCGGTGAGGGCCATCCGCTCCAGCTCCTGCGGGTCGACGCTCTCGTTGACGGCGTGGATCTGGGTGGTCGGGTCCTCGACGCCGACCAGCACGATCTCGGCCTGCGGGTAGAGCGAGCGCAGGGTGTTGCAGAGCGGGATCGAGCCGCCCTCGCCGGCCGCGACCATCGCGGTGCCGAAGGCCTCGGCCATCGCCTCGCCCATCGCCTCGTAGGCCGGGCCGGTGGTGTCGGCGCGGAACGGCGCGCCGTTGCCGTGGCGCTGGAGGGTCAGCCGGGCGCCGAGCGGGACCTGCGCCTCCAGGTGGGCCACCAGGGCGTCCTGGGCGGCCCCGGTGTCGGTGCCCGGCGGGACGCGCAGGGAGATCAGCGCCTTGGCGGCGGCCTGCACCGAGGAGGTGGCGCCGATCACCGGCGGGGCGTCGATGCCCAGGACGGTGACGGACGGGCGGGCCCACAGGCGGTCGGAGATGCTGCCGGTGCCGGTCAGGGCGACGCCGTCGAGCACCTTGGCGTCGGCGCGGAACTGCTCCTCCGGGTACTGCACGCCCTCCCAGGTCTGGTCGGCGGCCAGCCCGGCGACCGCGACGTCGCCGTTCTCGTCGTGCAGCGAGGCGAGCACCTTGATCAGCGACTGCAGCGCGTCGGGGGCGGCGCCGCCGAAGGCACCGGAGTGCAGGTTGCCGGCCAGGGTGGTGACCGAGGCCTCGACCACCGTCATGCCGCGCAGCGAGGCGGTCACGGTCGGCAGGCCGGGGGCGAAGTTGCCGGTGTCGCCGATCACGATGGCGTCGGCGGCCAGCAGCCCGGGGTGGGCCTCGGCGTAGCGCTCCAGGCCGCCGGTGCCCTGCTCCTCCGAGCCCTCCACGATGATCTTCAGGCCGACCGGGTAGTCGTCGCCGTACACCTGGCGCAGCGCCCGCAGGGCGGTCAGGTGCATCAGGATGTTGCCCTTGCAGTCGGCGGCGCCGCGCCCGTACCAGCGGCCGTCGCGCTCGGTCAGCTCGAAGGCCGGGCTGTCCCAGCCGCTCTCGTCGAGCGGGGGCTGCACGTCGTAGTGCGAGTAGAGCAGGACGGTCGGGGCGCCCTCGGGGCCGGGCAGCTCGCCGTAGACGGACTGGGTGCCGTCCGGGGTGTCCAGCAGCCGGATGCCGGTCAGGCCCTCGGCGGCGAAGGCCTCGGCGACCCAGTGCGCGGCCTTCTGGCACTCCTCGACCGGGAACTGGCGCGGGTCGGCGACCGACTGGAAGGCGACCAGCTCGGCGAGGTCGGTGCGGGCACGGTCCATCAGGGACCGGACGGCGTCGGCCAGGGGCTGTGACATCGGGGCTCCGAAGGGGACGGGTCCGCCCGGGGGGTGGTGCGGGCGGAGGGGGTCGGTTGGGGTACCGCCGATCATAGGCGGAGCCGTCCGGGGGGCTTCGGGGAGCTTCCCCGTCGGGGGGTGGTGCGGCGTCCGGAAGGCCGGGCGGACGCATAGGATTGGTCGACGTGACTGACTCCGGAAGCCCTGATTCCCGTAGCCCGATCGACAGCCCGCCGGACGGCCCGTCGGACGAGGCGCTCGGCGTCCCGCTCGACGACGCGCTCGACGGGGCGCTCGACGAGGCGCCGCAGCCGCCCGACGGCGTCTGGGACGTCGTGGTGGTCGGCGCCGGACCGGCCGGGGCCTCGGCCGCGCACGCCGCCGCCGCGCAGGGCCGCCGGGTGCTGCTGCTCGACAAGGCCGAGCACCCCCGCTACAAGACCTGCGGTGGCGGCATCATCGGCCCGTCCCGGGACAGCCTGCCGCCGAACTTCGAACTGCCGCTGCAGGACCGGGTGTCGGCCGTCACCTTCGCCTACGACGGGCAGTACACCCGGACCCGGCGGTCCAAGCGGATGCTGTTCGGGCTGGTCAACCGGGACGAGTTCGACCTGCGGCTGGTCCAGTCCGCCAAGCAGGCCGGGGCGGTGCTGGTCACCGGAGTGACCGTCACCGGGGTCGAGCAGCGCGGCGGCGAGCACCGCACGGCCGTGGTCACGGCCGCCGACGGGCGCACCTTCGAGGCCCGGGCGGTGGTCGGCGCGGACGGCAGCGCGAGCCGGATCGCCCGGCACGTGGGCGTCACCTTCGACCAGATCGACCTCGGCCTGGAGGCCGAGATCCCCGTCCCGCCGCAGGTGGCCGCCGACTGGTCGGGCCGGATCCACCTCGACTGGGGCCCGCTGCCCGGCAGTTACGGCTGGGTGTTCCCGAAGACCGAGACCAGCAGCCTGACCGTGGGCGTCATCTCGGCGCGCGGCGACGGCGAGCGGACCAAGCAGTACCTCGCCGACTACATCCGGCGCCTGGGCCTGTCCGGCTTCCCGCCGCGGGTCGAGTCCGGGCACCTGACCCGCTGCCGGGCCGAGGACTCGCCGCTCTCCCGCGGCCGGGTCCTGGTGGCCGGGGACGCGGCCGGACTGCTGGAGCCGTGGACCCGCGAGGGCATCTCGTACGCGCTGCGCTCCGGCCGGCTGGCCGGGGAGTGGGCGGTGCGGATCGCGGAGGCGGGCGACGCGGGCACGGTGCGGCGCGAGGCGCTGAACTACGCGTTCGCGATCAAGGCCGGGCTGGGCGTGGAGATGCGCGCGGGCAAGCAGCTGCTGAGCGCCTTCGAGCGGCGGCCGTACCTGTTCCACACGGCGGTGACCACGGTGCCGGCGGCGTGGCGGGCGTTCGCCCGGACCACCCAGGGGCACACCACCTTCGCGCAGCTGCTGCGGCAGAACCGGGCGGCGCGCAAGCTGATGGCGATGGCCGCCCGGTAGCGGGATCCGGTTCGTGCGGCCGGGCCGTGGTGCGGGGACGGTCGGCTAGGTGAGCCCGGCTATTTGAGCCCGGCTATTTGAGCCCGGTGTCGAGGGCGGACATCAGGCTGCCCGCCGGGGTGTCGCCGGACATCTCCCAGATCATGCCGCCGAGCAGGTTCTTCGATTTGAGGTAGGCCGTCTTCTGGGCGATCGACCAGGCGTCGTCGAAGGTCCACCACTGCCCGTTCGCGCCCGTGTAGCCGTACGTGGCCACGGACTTGGGATCGTGGTAGACGGTGAGGCCCGGCACGCCGGTGACCAGGTTCTGGTACCCGCGGGTGCCGGCCTCCTCGGCGAACTGGCCGGGCGCCGCGCCGTTCGCGGACTGCCAGACGCCGTGGGCGCCGCCGTCCGCCACGCCCTGCCAGCCGCGCCCGTAGAACGGGAAGCCGATGGTCAGTTTGCGCGGGTTGACCCCGGCGGCGAGGTAGGTCTGGACGGCGCCGTCCACGCTGAAGTGGAAGGCGTAGGGGTCGTTCGGGTCGGGGTAGAGGTTGGAGGCCTGGCCGGTGCGGTTGGGCTCCCAGGAGTTGTCGCTGCCGGAGCCGTGGAAGTCGTAGCCCTGGACGTTGGCGATGTCGAGCGAGGTGAAGACCTTGCCGAGGTCCCAGCCGGCCGCGACCTTGGCCGGGTCGGCCGGGGTGAAGGCGGTGAGCAGCTTGTGCGGGCCGCCCAGCGCGTCGAGCTGCTTGCGGAACTCGGCGGCCAGCAGGGTCAGGTCGGTCTTGTCGTTCGCGCTCCAGTGGTTGCCCGGGTGGCCGTCGCCGGAGCCGGGCCACTCCCAGTCGAGGTCGATGCCGTCGAAGATCCCGGCGGCCACGCCGTCACCGCCGGCGCCGTTGTAGGCGGGCAGGTTGCCCTTGATCCAGGTGTCCACGCAGGACTTGACGAACTTCTGCCGGGACGCGTCGGTGGCGGCGACGTCGGAGAAGTACTTGGAGTACGTCCAGCCGCCGAGCGAGACGACCACCTTGAGGTTCGGGTACTTGGCCTTGAGCTTCTTCAACTGGTTGAAGTTGCCCCGGAGTTTGCCCCAGCCGTCGTCGGCCACGCCGTCCACCGACTGGTCGGCGCTCATCGGGCGGGCGTAGTCGGCGTCGGCGTCACCGGCGCCGGTGCCCTGGTCCGGGTCCTCCGGGTTGGCGGTGGTGCCCTTGGTGACGCCCGCGAGGCAGGTCAGGTTGACCGGATCGATGTTCTCGAAGGCGTAGTTGACGATGTCGAGCTTGGCCGCGCTGCCCGAGGTGTCGAGGTTCTTGACGAAGTACTGGCGGCCGTAGATGCCCCACTGGACGAAGTAGCCGACCCGGGCGTACTTGCCGGCGCCGACGATGTCCGCGGTGGTCACGGCGAGCGGCGCGGAGGCGGGTGAGGCGTTGTCGGCGGGGTCGCGGGCCTTCACCGTGAAGGTGTAGGCGGTGGACGGCGAGAGGCTGCCGACGGACGCGGTCAGCGTGCCGCCGTCGACCGTCGTCACCAGGGTGGCGCCCTGGTAGACGTCGTACGCGGCGACCCGGACGTTGTCGGTGGCGGCGTTCCAGGCGAGCGTCACGTCGGAGGAACCGACCGACGTGGCACGGAGGTCGGTGGGCGCGGTCGGCGGGACGGTGTCCGTGGACGGGTCGAAGGTGCTGGCGGTCACGGGCGCGCTGAGCGGGCCGGTGTTGCCGCGGCTGTCCTTGGCCCGGACGGTCAGGGTGTACGAGGTGGCCGGGGTGAGCCCGGTGACCAGGGCGTTGGCGGTCGGGCCGGAGGCGAGCACGGTGGCGCCGTTCAGCACGTCGTAGGAGGCGACCGGGAAGTCGCCGCCGGTGGCGGCCGGCCAGCTCAGGGCGAGGGTGTGCGCGGTCGACCCGGTGACGGTGGGGGTGCCCGGCGCGGACGGCGGGACGTCGGCGGAGCCGTCGCACTTGTCGCCGTTGATGCGGCAGTTGAGCGGGGTGGAGACCGGGCCGGTGCCGACGAACCAGAAGCTGTACGGCTCGGTGGTGCTGTGGGCGTTGACGGTCGCGTTGTAGTAGGCGGCGGTGGCGGTGACGTGCCGGCCGTTGACGGTCGCGGTGCCGTTGCTGGTGTTGCCCAGGGTGACGCCGGTGGGCAGGTCGAAATCCAGGGTCCAGCCGGTGACGGCGGTGGCGTTGTCGTTGTGGACGATGTACGTGCCCTGCCACCAGGAGCCGTTGTCGGCGGTGGTGAAGGTGGCGGTGAGCTTGCCCGCCGCGAGCGCGGGGGCGGCGAGCGCGGTCAGGACGGCGAGTGGGAGGAGCAGGACGGACAGCAGTGCCAGCAGTCTGCTGCGCATGCGGGGGCGTCCCGCCCGGGATCGAGCGGACATGGTTCTCCCTGTGGCTGTGGGGGTTGGACAGGGTGACGTAGAACCGGGGTGATCCGTGGGCGACCGGTGCCCGCGCCGTGGGGGGCGGGGGCATGGGCACTGTAGGAGGACTGGACCAATGCGTCAACAGGTCTGTACCACTGGGGAGTTGGGGAGGTCGCCGGGTGGCGGGGTGGCGGGGTGGCCGGGCGGCCGGTCGGCGGGCCGGCGGGGCGCTCACCGGCCGCCGGAGAGCTCGTCCCCGAGCGCGCTGCGCCGGTAGAGCACCGAACGGCCGTGCCGGGCCCGGCTGACCAGACCGGTGGCGGCCAGCACGGACAGGTGCTGGCTGACCGCCCCCGGGGTGACGCCCAGGCGGTAGGCGAGCTCGGTGGTGGAGGCCGGCTCGGCGAGCAGGCCGAGCAGCCGGGCCTTCGGTGCGCCGACCAGGGCCTCCAGCGCGCGCGGCGGCACCGGCGGGCCCTGGCCGGCCATGGCGGCCTGGCCGCGCGCCGGGTAGCAGATCTGCGGGGCGCGGGTGCTGTCGATCATGGTGATCGCGCCCCGGACGAAGAAGGTCGGGCTGAGCACCAGTCCGCGCCCGTCCACGGCGGTCTCCACGTCCCCGTCCGTCCAGTGCCGGTTGATCGACAGCGCGCCGTCCGCCCACTCCAGACGGTGGTCGAGGTCGGTGAACAGCGCCGTCGCGCCGTGCTGGGCCAGCACCCGGGCCCGGTACACCAGGTCGGCCTCCAGGACCGCGCGGGCCTGCGGCCACCAGGCGGGTGCGAGGCACGCCTCCCAGTACTCCTCCAGGGAGTCGCAGATCCGGCTCAACAGCCGGGCCGGATCCGCCAGTCCGGCGTCGAGCAGGGCGGGCAGCGGCTGCCCGTGCGGCCGGAAGGTCAGCTCCAGTTCGCCGCGCAGCTGCTCCGGCGGGAGGGCGCGGACGGTGGCGAGCTGGGTGCGGAACTCCGGTGCGGGGGAGGACGGTCGGGGGGTCAGGAAGTCGGGGACCCAGCGGTTCTCGGCGACCAGGGAGAGCAACAGCCGGGAGTCCAGGCGCGCGAACGAGGGGCCCAGCCGCTCGAAGGCCGGGCTCTGGAGCCGGTACCGGCCCGGGTGGGTCCACATCCGCAGGCTGAGCACGGCCTCCAGGATCGGGGAGTAGGCGAACCAGGTGCTGGCGAGGTCGGCCAGCCGGAGGGTGAAGCGGTGCACCGGGGTCCTCCCGTCGGCTGCCGGTCGTCGAGCTTTTAGCCAGAGCCTAAAGGAGTGTCGGGTGCGGCCCGCCCGACGGTGGAATCCTCGGCATGACCACCACACCGGCGGAGTCCTCCGCACCACCCTTCGGCGTGCCCGCGCACCAGCCGAACGGCCGCCTGCCCGGGGCCCTCCGGCGCCGCCTCCACCCCGATCCGACGGTCCGTCGACTGGCCGGGATCACCCTGGTCAACACGGTGGGCAACGGCCTCTCGCTGGCCGTCGCGGTGCTGTTCTTCACCCGGGTGCTCGGACTGAGCGCGGCCCAGCTGGGGTTCGGGATGACGGCCGCCGGTCTGTGCGGGGTCGCCGCCAGCGTGCCGGCCGGCCGGGCCGCCGACCGCTGGGGCGCCCGGCGGGTCCTGGTCGTGCTGGTCTCGATCGAGGCCGTGGGCACGGCCGGGTACGCGCTGGTGCACGGCTACGCCGCGTTCGTGGCCCTGGCCTGCGCCGTCTCCGCGGTGGACCGCGGCGCGGCCGCGGTGCGGAACGCGCTGTACGCCCAGGTGCTGCCCGCCGACCGCCGGGTGGCCGGCCGGGCGTATCTGCGGGTGGTGACCAACATCGGCATCTGCCTGGGGACCGGCCTCGGCGCGATCGCGCTCCAGTTCGACACCCGGCCGGTCTACCTGGCGGCGATCCTGGCCGACGCCGTCTCGTACGTGGCCGTCGCGCTGCTGATGTACCGGCTGCCGGCGGAGGCGGGCGCGGGGCCGGGTGCCTCCGCACCGGTTGCCGCCTCGGCCTCGGGCGGGGCGGGCGTCGGGCAGAGCGTCGGGCAGGGCGTCGGGCAGGGTCGGCGGCGCAACCCGGCGCTGCGCGACGGTCCGTTCCTGGTGGTGACCGCGCTGTGTTCCGTCCTCGGGCTGCAGTTCGCCGTCCTGGAGGTCGGCGTCCCGCTGTGGATCGTCCAGCAGACCGACGCGCCGCGGATCACCGTCGCCGGCGCTTTCATCGTCAACACCCTGATGGTGATCGCCCTCCAGGTGCGGGCCACCCGGGGCACCGAGGAGCGGACGGCCGCCGCCCGGGCCTGCCGGCGCGCCGGGCTGGTGCTGGCCGCCTCCTGCCTGGTCATCGCCATGGCGCACGGCCTGCCCGGGATCCTCGCCGCCGCCGTGGCACTGGTCGGGATCGGGTTGCAGTCGCTCGCCGAGGTGATGGGACAGGCGGGCGGCTGGGCGCTGAGCTACGACCTCGCGGGCGAGCACGAACACGGCGCCTACCAGGGGGTGTTCAACGCGGGCTCGGCGGCCGCGATGATGGCCGGACCGGCGGTGGTCAGCACCGCGGTGATCGGGTACGGGGTGGCCGGGTGGGCGGTGCTGGGCGCGGCGCTGCTGGCGGCGGGCCTGGCGATGGGGCCCGCCGTCCGGTGGGCCGGACGGCGGGAGGCGCGGCTGCGGGCGGCCTGAGGGGGCCGGAGCGAGGAGCTCTGGGGTGAGGAAGCTCTGGGGTGAGGAGCTCTGGTGCGAGGGGGCGTACGGGCGTTACTCCGGGACGACCGCCGTCGCCTCGATCTCGATCAGCACGTCGGGCCGGAACAGCGCCGCGACCTGCATCGCCGAGGCCGCCGGGAGCGGCAGGTCGCCCAGGTACTCGTTCCGGGCGTCCCGGATCGCCGCGAGGTGGGCGATGTCGGTCATGAAGAAGGTGAACTTGACGACGTCCGAGAAGTCCGCGCCGGCGGCGGCCAGGCAGCGGCGCAGGTTCTCGAAGATCTGACGCGCCTGGGCCTTCGGGTCACCCGCGCCGACCAGGTCCCCGTGCTCGTCGAAGGCGACCTGCCCGGAGACCTGGACCAGTCGGCCGGTGCCGGTGACGACGTGGGTGTAGCCCTTCGCGGGGAAGACGCCCGGCGGCTGGGTGATGTGGGTGAGGTGCGTGGTGGTCATGGTGCCCGATCGTGCGCCACCGCAGGCCGGGACCGCAAGCGGCCGCCCCCGGTCAACCCGCCGGTCAGCGCACCACTTCGGGCAGCTCGCGCAGGAACGCCCGGTCGGTGCACGGCAGTTGGGCAGCGGGGCCGGAGGAGCGCAGCACCACGTCCAGGACCTCGCCCGGGTCGGCGGCGTAACCCCCGCTGGCCCAGGCGGCGTTGGCCTCCACCACCGCCCAGCCCCGGTCCGTCCGTCCGACGTCCACCACCACCGCGCTCGGCAACGCGGCGTGCGAGGCCGAGGCGGCCAGCACGTCGCGGGCGAAGGCCAGCACCTCGGGGCCGTCCGCCCCGAGCGGTGCGACGGCCAGGTCACCGTCCCGCGCGTAGCGCGAGCCCGTCCGCGCCGCGCCGTCCAGGACGAACAGCCGGTACTCCGTGCGGAACCGTACGACCTCGCTCACCAGCACCGGGGTGTCCCCGTCCAGCAGCCCGGGCCCGGGCAGCGCGCTGCCGTCGGGGTAGACCCGGGCGGCGAACAGCTTGTCCGCGGGCGGCTTCACGAAGGCCGGGCCGCCCAGCGCACGGGCCTCGGCCAGCGTGGTCGCGCAGATCCGTCGGCCGGTCAGCGCGAGCGGCAGTCGGGCGAGCCAGTCCTCGGCGGGCTCCAGCAGGGCGAGGCCGAGCTCCCGGCCGACCGCGTCCGCGAACAGCGGCCCGCCATACACGTGCACCGCGGCGCCGAGCAGTTCGCGCGGCGCCCGCCAGGAGGCGGCGGTGCACGCGCGCAGGCCGCGCAGCCCGGCGGCGGTGCGCAGCTGGAGGCCGGTCTCGTTGATGCGCGGGGCGAGCAGCAGGACCGGGGGGTCGGTGGTCATGGGCCCATGCTGACGGGCGGACCGGGGCTGCCACCAGCGGTTTTCGACCCGGCGGCCGGAGGGCGGCGGTCGGCTCGGGCCGAGGGGTGCCGGTCGGCTCTGGCCGAGGGGCGGGTGGGCGTGCCAGAGTCGTGCGGGCGCGGTCCGGGCACCCCGGGCCGCGCCCGCAGTCCGACCCACCCTCAGCCGGAAGGCAGGCCCACGCCGATGACCAGCGCAGAGCCCCTCGTCCGCGTCAGCACCGCGGACGCCGTCACCACGCTCACCCTCGACTCGCCGCACAACCGCAACGCGCTCTCCTCGCGCCTGATGTCCGAGCTGCACGCCGGACTGGCGGTGGCCGCGGCGAACCGGGACGTCCGCGCGGTGGTGCTCACCCACACCGGCAAGGTGTTCTGCGCGGGCGCGGACCTCTCCGAGGCGACCGGCGCGGACCCGACGGTGGGCCCGCGCGGCCTGGTCGAGCTGCAGAAGGCGATCGTGGACTGCACCAAGCCGGTCATCGCCGTGGTCGACGGGCACGCCCGGGCCGGCGGCCTCGGCCTGATCGGCGCGGCGGACCTCGCCGTCGCCGGACCGGCCGCGACCTTCGCCTTCACCGAGGTCCGGCTCGGCCTGGCGCCCGCCGTCATCTCGCTGCCGCTGCGCCCCAAGCTGGAGCCGCGCGCCGCCTCCCGCTACTACCTGACCGGCGAGGTCTTCGACGCCGCCGAGGCGGCCCGGATCGGTCTGATCACCCAGGCGGCCGAGTCCAGCGAGTCCACCGGGGTACTGGTGAAGGGGCTGCTGGACGCGCTGCGCCAGGGCTCGCCGCAGGGGCTGGCGGAGTCCAAGCGGCTGGCCAACGCCGAGGTGGCGCGCTCCTTCGCGCGGGACGCGGACGAGCTGGTGCAGCTGTCGGCGCGGCTGTTCGGGTCGGCGGAGGCGCAGGAGGGGATGCGGTCGTTCCTGGAGAAGCGGCCGGCGGCCTGGGTGCGCTGAGCTCCTGGGCCGGGCCGGGCCGGGCCGGGCCTGGCTGGGCCGGGTCGGGCTGGGCCTGGCTGGGCCGGGTCGGGCTGGGCTGGATCGAGCCGGGCCGGGCCGGACCTGACTCCGGCCCGGCCCGACCGGGGTCAGATCGTCGCGGCGGTCCGCCAGTGGTCGAACAGGTCCTGGTCGCCGCTGAGCTCGACCCGCCCGGCCCGCTCGACGGTCAGCCGGTTCCAGAGCAGCGGGTAGAGCTCGGCCGCCGGACCGCTGACCGTCAGGTCGGCGGGCTCGGGGCGCTCCTCCGTGGTGACGGCGAGCGGCTCCCGGGAGAGCGTCAGGTGCCAGGAGCTGGCCCCGTCGGTCGGCCGGATCCGGATGGTGCGCGGGTCGTCGCTGTGCACCGTGGACCGGCCGCGGAGCAGGAAGCCGCGCAGCAGTTCGTCGATGCCGTCCAGGGCGAGCGTGCCGTCGACGCCCGGGCCCGGCGAACCGGCCGCCGCGTCGGCGTCGAAGCGGTGCACGGCGGTCTCGTGCGCCTGGCGCCGGGCCCAGAAGGCCAGCGGGCTGGGCGCGGGCAGGAAGGTCCAGCACTCGACGTCGGCGGGGGCCTCGGACAGCACGGTCAGCAGGGCGGCGTGGCCCTCCCGGTACCAGTCGAGCAGTGCGGCGTCGGAGGGGTCCGGGCCGACCACGGCCTGCCGGTCCGCGCCCTCCGGCGGGGCGCTCAGGCCCTTCGCCGGGAAGGCGGCGGCCCAGCGGTGGACCTGGCCGATGTGGCGCAGCAAGTCGCTCAACCGCCAGTCCGGGCAGGTCGGGACGGGCGTGGTGAGGTCGGTGCGGGCGGCGGCGTCGGCCAGCAGGGCGCCCTCGCGGCGGACTGCTTCGATGTGCTCGGAGATCTCCATGGGACGGAGTGTTCCACTGCCGACGGACATCGGTGGCGGATTTCGGACGGCCGCGGGGGACGGCCGCGGGGACGGTCCGGGAGTGGCCCGGGGCGGGCCCGGGGGTGGTGCTGAAGGGGGCGGTGGGGCCGGTGTGATGTCGGCCTCCCGGTCACCGGACGGACGCTACGGGCCGGTAACGTGAGCGCATGCCGATAACCCGTTCCCTCCTCTCCGCCGTCCGGGACGGCGGCCGCCGGGCCGCCGGGCGCCTCGTCCACCGGGGCTGGCGCTGGGTGCAGCGGACCGGCGCGGTCAGCAACCGGAACCCCGGTCCGTACCGGTTCGGCGAGCTGGGCGACGGCACCACCCTCGCCTTCCCGCTCGGGGCGGTGTTCAACGAACGGTGGATCACCATCGGGCCGTTCTCGATCATCGGCGAGCGGGTCACCATCAGCGCGGGCTTCCTGCCCGGGCTCGACCTCGGGCCGGAGCCGATCGTACGGATCGGCGGCGGCTGCGTGATCGGGCGGGACAGCCACATCGTCGGCCACCAGTCGATCGTGATCGGCGACGACGTCTGGACCGGTCCCGGGGTGTACGTCAGCGACCAGGCGCACGAGTACCGGGACACCGAGCTGCCGATCGGCAAGCAGTGGCCGCGCAACGAGCCGGTGGAGATCGGCGCCGGCAGCTGGATCGGCACCGGCGCGGTGATCATGCCGGGGGCGCGGATCGGCCGCAACGTGGTGGTCGCGGCCGGTGCGGTGGTGCGCGGCGAGGTGCCCGACCACAGCGTGGTCGCCGGGGCCCCGGCCAAGGTGGTCCGGCGCTGGACCGAGGAGGAGGGCTGGCAGCCGCCGCTGCGGCACGAACCGCCCCGGCCGCTGCCGGACGGGGTGACGGCGGAGCAGTTGCGGGCCCTGGTGGGGTGGGACCTGCGGCTGCCGGGGGAGCAGGACTGAGGTCGTTCTGTCGACCCTGAGCTGTCGACCTCGAGATGCTGGCCCCGAGCTGCTGACCTCGGGGCGTTGGCCTCGGGGCGTTGACTTCGGGACGGCGCCCGCGCCGTGGTCGGCGCGGGTGCCGTCGTTTCACGACCAGTGGGCCGGGGCCGACCGTTCGGCCGTCCGGGCCGCGATCGCGGCGGTGATCCGTAGGACGTCGGCCGGGCGCGCCGGGTCCAGCCCGGTGAGCACGGCGATCCGGCGCAGCCGGTAGTCGACGGTGTTGGGGTGCAGGTGCAGGGCGCTCGCGGTCTGTCGGCGGTTGAGGCCGCCGGCCAGGTGGATGCGCAGGGTGGTGAGCAACTCCCCGCCGTCGGCGAGGGGTTCGAGCAGGGCGGCGAGCCGGGCGCGGGCCTGGCTGGGCCGGGTGAGCTGGTACTCCAGCAGCACGTCGTCCAGCCGGTGCAGCCCGGGCGGTCGGCCGAACGCCCGGGCGACGTCCAGGACTTCACAGGCGAGGGCGGCGGCGCCGGGCACCTCTGCCGGCACCGCGGCGGCCGCTCCGGCCAGCACGGGCACCCCGGCGGCTCGGGCCGCGGCGGCGAGGGTGGCGCCGAGCCGGGGCCAGTCGGCCCCGTCCTCGGAGCTGTCGGTCGATCCGTTCTCGGAGCCGTCGGCGGGCCCGTCGGCCCGGTTGGTCGGGGACGGCAGCGGGAGGAGCAGCAGGCCGCCCGAGGGGGTGAGCGTGGAGAGCGCCGACTGCCGTGTGCGGTGGTCGAGTTCGGCGAGGAAGCGGCGCAGCTTGCGGCGGGCGGCGATGGCCGGGTCGATGCCGGGGGAGTGTTCGTCCGGGTGGTCGGCGAGGGACAGGCAGAGCACGGCGTAGCCGGCCGGCAGTTCGGTGCCGGCCCGGGCGGCCACCTCCTCGGCGGGGGTGCCGGCGAGCAGTGCGGTCAGGAGGGACTGCCGGGCGGTCGAGCTCCGGTCGCCGGCCGACTGCTGCCCGTCCAGGTAGCCGGCGCCGGCGGCGGTGGTGGCCCGGCGGAGCTGGTCGAGCAGCAGGCGGTTGAGCAGCACCAGGTCGGCGGCGTCCCCGGCGTGGGCGTCCCGGGTGAGGAACTCCCAGCAGACCTCCAGTCCGAGGTGGTGGGCGAGCAGGACGGCGTCCAGCGGCAGGCCCTCCTCGGCGCGGCGCGCTGCGGCCTCCCGTACGGCGGTGAACTCCTCGGCGGGGGCGGGGAGTCCGGTGCGGACGGCGTGGGCCAGGCCGCGGATGCGGCGCTCGGTGTCCCGGGTGAGTTCGCCGGTGAGCTGCTCGCGCGGGAGGCGGTGGTAGACCGGCACCCGTTCCAGCAGGGCGGTGACCACGACGGCGGCCAACGCGCGGGCGCCGCCGAGGAGTCTCTGGTCGGCCGGGAGTCCGCCGATCACCGGGACGCGCCACGGTGAGGGGTGGTCGGCGGAGCCGGTGGCCGTGGCGGTGGCCGTGTCGGTTGCGGTGGCCGTTTCGGCTGAGGCGTCGGCGGGCCGGTGCGCGGGGAGTTCGGCGGAGCGGCTGGTGGGGGTGCAGTGGGGCGCGTTGTGACCGGTCACAGAGAACACCGTCCAGGTCTGGGGGACGCCCAAGGGCCGGGCCGGAAGGGTGACCGCATCATTGAGCCACTCGGGTTACCTGTTGGTAACAAACTTCCGCTGTGGAGGCAACAGTTGAGAACCCCACTTCTCCGCTTCTCCGCAACTCCGTTGCGCCGCCGGTTCGGCGGAGCCTTCGGCGCGGCCGTCCTGGCGGGCGCGCTGCTGGTCGCCGCCGCGGCCCCCGCCGCGGCCGCCCCGGCCGCTGCCGCGGCCCCAGCCACGGCCGCGCTCCCGCCCGACGGTGACTCGGTGGCCTCGCCGCCCGGCGCCAACGACTGGAGCTGCCGGCCGTCCGCCGCCCACCCCGACCCGGTGGTGCTGGTGCACGGCACCTTCGCCAACCGCTACGAGAACTGGCTGGCGCTCTCCCCGCTGCTCAAGGGCCTCGGGTACTGCGTCTTCGCCCTCGACTACGGCACCGTTCCGGGCATCACCTCCACCGGCAGCGGGCTGCTGCTGCCGATCGGCGGCCTCGGTCCGGTGCCCGCCTCGGCGGCCCAACTCGCCCACTTCGTCGACCTGGTGAGGTCCGCGACCGGTGCGGCCAAGGTCGACATCGTCGGCCACTCCCAGGGCGGCATGCTGCCGAACTACTACCTCAAGTTCCTCGGCGGGGCCTCCAAGGTGGACAGGCTGATCGGCCTGGCGCCGTCCAACCACGGCACGACCCTCGACGGGATCACCAAGCTGGCGCCGTACTTCCCCGGCGTCGCCGACCTGATCTACACCGTCTGCCAGGCCTGCCGCGACCAGGCGGTGGGCTCCGCCTTCAATGCCACCATGGCCTCCCGGCCGGACACCGTGCCGGGCGTGCACTACACGGTGATCTCGACCGTGTACGACGAGGTCGTCACCCCGTGGCGGACCCAGTTCCTGAACGGGCCGGACGTGGACAACCAGGTGCTCCAGGACCACTGCCCGGTCACCCTCGCCGAACACGTCGCCATCGCGTTCTCGCCGACGGCGCTGCACCTGGTGACCAACGCGCTGGACCCGGCGCACGCCACGCCGGTGTTCTGCGGCTGACGCGGCCGGTGCCGCCGCTGCCCGTACCCCCGGTTCCGGCGGGGGTACGGGCAGCGGGCTGCTCAGTCGGTGGTGCGGAGTGCGGAGGTGCGGAAGGTGATCGCGGCGGTGACGCCGTCGGGCCGCAGCTCGTGGGTGCCCAGTGCGTCGAGTACTGCGGCGTCGTAGCGGCCGAGTTCGGTGCCGCCGTCGACGACGGCCGTACCGGCCAGGCAGACCAGCAGGACGGTCGACCCCTCCGGGACGGCGACACTGCCGGGCCCGGTCCGGAGCTCCACGACGGCGTCGGCCCGGCCGCGGCGGGTCATCACGTTGAAGTCCACCACCGGGCCGCCGAGCAGCCGGCAGTCGGTGGCGGCGTCGCCCGGGAAGGCGAACGGGCGGAACGGGGCGTCGACCAGCTGCTCGACGCCGTCCACGGCGAGCGCCATGCCGGCGCCCTCGACCAGGGTGATCACCCGGTCGATCCCGGGGAACGGCGAGAACGGGCCGGCCGAGGCGACATCGGCGAGGCTCACCCGCCAGTCGAAGTCGGCCATCCCGGCCCCGGCGGGGGACCCGGCGACCTCCCGGGTCACCCCGCCCCCGTTGAGCCACGGGGTGGCCGGGCGCTCGCTCGCCCGCAGTACCTGGATGCGTCCGGTGGTGGTCATGGGTCCGCATCCTGCCACTGCCGGGGCGGGTCCGTCAGCGCCGCCCGGCCGTCAGTGCCGTTCGACCGCGAGCCCCGCCCGGTCGCCCGGTCGCCCGGTCGCCCGGTCGCCCGGTTGCCCGGTCGCCCGGCCGTCAGTGCCGCCGGACCGTCAGCGGCAGCAGGGCCGCGGCGGTGGCCGCGACCGCGACCGTGGTCAGGGCGAGCGGCAGTCCGACCGCATCGGCGAGGAAGCCGATCGCCACGGGCCCGATCAGCATCCCGCCGTACCCGAGCGTCGAGGCGAGCGCGACGCCCTGCGGCCCGCCCGCCGCACCGGCGCGCGCGATGGCGAGCGGGAACAGGTTGGCCAGCCCGAGGCCGACCAGGACGAACCCGCCGATGGCCACCGGCACCGACGGGGCCAGGGCGGCGAGCAGCATGCCGGCCGCGGCGGTGAGTCCGCCGAGCAGCATCAGCCGGTTCTGGCCCAGCCGGATGGACAGCCAGGTGCCGCCCACCCGTCCGCTGGTCATGGCGAAGGCGTACGCGGCGTACCCGGCGGCGGCGGTGCCCGCGCCCGCGTGGACGTCGTCGGTGAGGTGGAGGGTGGTCCAGTCGGCGACGGCGCCCTCGCCGTACGCCGTGCACAGGGCGGTGAGGCCGAGCAGCAGGACCAGCAGGCGGACGTGCCTCCCGCCGGCCGGAGCGCCGGCCGGAACGCTGGTTGGAGCGTCGGCCGGGCCGGGGGTCCGGTCCGGGGCGACCATCGGCGCGGCCGGGCTGCGCAGCAGGACGACGCCCGCGCCGACGGTCACGGCGAGTCCCAGCAGGCCGCCGAGCGCGAGCGCCCACGCGGTGGTCAGCCGCTCGGCGAGCAGTCCGCCGATGCCCGCGCCGAGCAGCCCGCCCAGGCTGTACCCGGCGTGGAAGCTGGGCATGACCGGCCGGCGCAGCTGGGCGACCAGGTCGACGGCGGCGCTGTTCATGGCGACGTTGGCGCCGCCGTACCCGGCGCCGAACAGCACCAGCACCCCGCCGAGCGAGTACACCGAATGGGTGTGCGCGGGCAGCGGGACGGCGAGGGCGAGCAGGGCCAGCGAGGCCACGGTGACCGGGCGCGAACCGTAGCGCAGGCAGAGCCGACCGACGGCCGGCATGGTGAGGACGGCGCCGACGGACAGGCAGAGCAGGGCCAGTCCGAGGGCGCTGTGCGAGGCGTTGACCTGGCTGCGGACGTCCGGGATGCGGACGACCCAGGCGGCGAACAGGAAGCCGTCGACGGCGAAGAAGGCGGTGAGCGCGAGCCGTGCGGCGCCCCAGGGGCTGTCCGCGACCGGGGGTGTGCTGCGAGACTGGGGGGAGGTCGGGTCGGCGTGGCGGTGGGAACTGATTTTGTTTCGAAGCGACACAAAGTCACAATAGGGGCGTGCAGCTCTCACCTTCAAGCCCGCGGCCCCGCTCCGGGACCGACGCCGACGCGCAGCGCGACGCCCACCGCCGCGCGGCACCCGACCGCGGTCGGACGCTGCTCGGCCCGGCGCTCTCGCTCATCCACACCGGCCAGACGCCCACCCGGTCCGCGCTGACCCGCGCGCTGGACGTCACCCGGGCCACCGCCGGCGCCGTCACGGCCGAACTGGAGGCGCTCGGCCTGATCACCGTCGACTCCCGCCCGGCCGGCGGCGGTCGCGGCCGTCCCTCGCACCGGCTGGCGATCGACCCGCAGGGCCCGGTCGTGGTCGCCGGCCAGATCCACGCCGACGGCCTGAGCGTCACCCTGGCCGGACTCGGCGGACTGCTCGACCCGCCCGTCCACCTGCCGCTGCCCGCCGCCACCGATCCGGTCCGGATGCTGCGCGCCGTCGCCCAGGCCGGCGCCGAGCTGGCCCGCGCGACCGACCGCCGCTGCCTGGCCGCCTCGCTCGCACTGCCCAACCCGGTCACCGAGCCGGACGGCACCGCGCTCGCCGCGCTGCACTTCGCCTGGCCCAGCGGCACCCCGGTCGCCGACCTCTACGACGTCGAGGTCGGCCGCGCCGACCACGGCCCGAAGGCCGTGCGGCCGCTGCCCGCCGTCATCGCCAACGACGCCAACCTCGCCGCCCTCGCCGAGTACCGGCACGGCGCCGGGCGCGGTGCCCGGCACCTGCTCTTCGTCACCTCCGGCCACCGCGGCGTCGGCGGCGCGCTGGTGATCGACGGGCACCTGCACACCGGCAGCGCCGGGCTCGCCCTGGAGGTCGGCCACCTCACCGTCGACCCGCAGGGCCGCCCCTGCGCGTGCGGCAACCGGGGCTGCCTGAACGCCGAGACCGACCCGGACGCGCTGTTCGCCGCCGCCGGCCTCACCCCGGAGCCCGGCCGCCCGCTGCTCGACCAGGCGCGCGAGCTGTGCTGGGCGGCCGCGACCGACGAGCGGGCGCGGGCCGCGGTGGAGCACGTGATCGACCGGCTCGGGCTCGGGCTGGCCGGGGTCGCCAACATCCTCAACCCGGACCGGGTGGTGCTCAGCGGCCTGCACCTCGACCTCCTGGAGGCCGCCCCCGACCGGCTGCGCGCGGTGGTCGCCGACCGCAGCCTGTGGGGGCGCAGCGGGCGGGTGCCGATCGTCGGCGCGGAGCTGGCGCACGGCGCGCTCGCGGGCGCCGCCGAGCTCGGCTGGGGGCCGTACCTCGCGGACCCGCAGTCGGTGCCGGTCTGAGGAGGCGGGCAGCGGGCAGCGGGTGGCGCGCGGCAAGCGGCGGGCGGCGGGCGGGCCGCGAGGGGCGTGACCGGGGCGGGGTCCGCGGTGGCCGCCGCGCGGGCCGGCGCGGCGCGGCCCGCCAGCTGCTGCGCCGGGAACGCAGCCGAGCGCGACAGCCGGTG
>NZ_JBHZCY010000039.1:25181-67001 GCF_042786665.1 Kitasatospora sp. NPDC059146
GGTCACTTATCGTGACCCTCGTACACTCGTAGTGAGCAGCGGGGGGCCGCAACGAGGGAGTACGTGACCATGAGCACCCAGTCCGGTGGGATCGTCGGCATCGAGCCGACCGTCGACGTCGACCGCTCCGACCAGCAGTACCGCGACTGGCTCAAGGAGGCGGTGCGCAAGGTCCACGCCGACGCCAACCGCTCCGCCGACACCCACCTGCTGCGCTTCCCGCTGCCCGCCGAGTGGGGGATCGACCTCTACCTCAAGGACGAGTCCACCCACCCGACCGGCTCGCTCAAGCACCGGCTGGCCCGCTCGCTCTTCCTCTACGGGCTCTGCAACGGCTGGATCCGCCCCGGAAAGCCGGTGATCGAGGCCTCCAGCGGCTCCACCGCCGTCTCCGAGGCGTACTTCGCCCAGCTGATCGGGGTGCCGTTCATCGCCGTCATGGCCAAGAGCACCAGTCAGGCCAAGATCGACCTGATCGAGTTCCACGGCGGCGAGTGCCACCTGGTCGAGCGCTCGGACGAGGTCTACGAGGCCTCCGCGCGGCTCGCCGAGGAGACCGGCGGGCACTACATGGACCAGTTCACCTACGCCGAGCGGGCCACCGACTGGCGCGGCAACAACAACATCGCCGAGTCGGTCTTCGCCCAGCTGCGCCTGGAGCCGCACCCGGAGCCGGCCTGGATCGTGGCCACCGCGGGCACCGGCGGCACCTCGGCGACCATCGCCCGGTACGTGCACTACATGCAGTACGACACCCGGATCTGCGTCGCGGACCCGGAGAACTCCTGCTTCTTCGAGGGCTGGGTGAACCACGACCCGGACGCCGTCTGCGCGAGCGGCTCCCGGATCGAGGGCATCGGGCGGCCCCGGATGGAGCCGAGCTTCGTGCCCGGGGCGGTCGACCGGATGATGAAGGTGCCCGACGCCGCCTCGATCGCCGCGGTGCGGCTGCTGGAGCAGGTGCTCGGGAAGAAGGCCGGTGCCTCCACCGGGACGGGACTGTGGAGCGCGCTGCGGATCGTCGCGGAGATGCGGGCGGCCGGCCGGACGGGCAGCGTGGTCGGCCTGATCTGCGACCCGGGGGACCGCTACCTGGACAAGTACTACTCGGACGACTGGCTGGCCGGTGAGCGGATCGACATCGCCCCGTACCGGTCCGCCCTGGAGGACTTCCTGGCGGGCGGCGCCTGGACGGGCTGACGGGTCGTCGGCTGGCGGGTGACGACTGACAACCGACGGATGACAACTGACAGATAACAGATTTCAAAATCTGTTATCTGTCAGTTGTCATCCGTCGTCCGTCACCCGCCCGCACCCCGTCGGATCACGGCCCGGCCGCCCGCGAGGTCGATCCCGGTGCGCTTCGGTGCGCCGTCGTGCTCGTCGTCCCGCAGCACCAGCTCGACCCGGCGCTGCTCCAGCTGTGCCCGCTTGCCCGGGTAGAGCAGCGCGTGCAGCTCCTCCGTCGCGGTCGCACCGGCGCCGCGCCCGACCGGGGCGGCGTGCCGACTGCGCAGTCGCCGTACCACCGCGCCGAGGAAGAACAGCACCACCAGCCCGGCCGGTAACAGCAGTCCGCCCGCGGCGCCCGTCAGAAGCGTTTCCATGACCGGCCCAACGCCCCGTCGCCGACGGGGAGTTCCCGCGCCGTCCCGCCGTCCCGCCGGCCGGCCTACGGCAGAGTTGCAGCCGGCAGGTCCGCCGGGACGAGCAGCTGCAGTTCCTCCGTGGACGGGTCGGCCAGCGAGGCCACCCGCACCGCGTGGCGCTCGACCATGGTCTCGAACACCTGCCGCGCGGTGCGCCCGTTGCCGAAGTTGGGGCCGCGCTCCAGCCCGCCGAAGTGGTCCAGCAGCGCGCCCTCGGCGGCCTCGGAGAGCGCGTACTCGTGCTCCGCGCACTGGGCCCGGGCGATCTCCAGGAGTTCGTCCGCCGTGTAGTCGGGAAAGGTGACGGTCCGTGAGAAGCGGGACGAGACACCGGGGTTGGCGGAGAGGAAGCGCTCCATCGCGGCGGTGTAGCCGGCCACGATGACGACCACCTCGTCCCGGTGGTCCTCCATCAGTTTGACCAGGGTGTCGATCGCCTCGCGCCCGAAGTCCCGGGCGCCGTCCTCGGGGGCGAGGGCGTACGCCTCGTCGATGAAGAGGACCCCGCCGCGGGCCCGGTCGAAGGCGGCGGCGGTGCGGATCGCGGTGGAGCCGATGTGCTCGCCGACGAGGTCGACCCGGGCCACCTCGACCAGGTGGCCGCGCTGGAGCACCCCGAGCGAGGCGAGGATCTCGCCGTACAGCCGGGCGACGGTGGTCTTGCCGGTGCCGGGGGCGCCGGTGAAGACCAGGTGGCGGCGGAGCGAGGGGGCCTTGAGGCCGGCCTGGCGGCGGCGCCGGCCGACCGAGATCAGGTCGATCAGCGTGCGCACCTCCTGCTTCACCGTGGCCAGGCCGACCAGCGAGTCCAGTTCGGCGAGCGCCTCGTCGGCCGGGCGGCAGTCCGGGATCGGCGCGATCGTGGCCGTCGCCGCGGCGGCGGAGCCCGCCACCGGGGAGGTCGAGAGGGCGGTCGACACCGGTGCCGCCGTGGCGTGTTGGGCGGGCCTCGGGGCGGGCAGCTCGGGCCGTCCGGCGGTGCCCGGGCCGGCCGGGGCGGGCGGGGCCACGTCGTCCGAGGTGCACCCCTCCGCGACCGGTCCGGGCTCGGAGAACTCGAAGCCGGCCCGTTCGTTCTGCTCCGCCCGGCAGCGGGTGAGCTGGGTGCGGCACCCGTCGATGATGTGGAAGCCGAAGCCCTTGCCGTGCGAGACCCGGCAGTCCTCGAAGGTGCCGCGGCCCTGGGCCGAGACGTACACCCCGGCGTCCGTGCTGGCCCGTACCGTGCACTCGCGCAGCACCGGGTCGGCGCCCTTGGTGACGATCACCCCGGTGGCGACGTCGGAGATCTCGCAGTCGGTGAGCAGTCCGCCGCTGCCGTGGTCGCGGAACCAGAGCCCGGTCCCGGCCTCCTGCACCTGGCAGGAGGCGAGCGTGACGGTGGCCCCGCCGCTGACCGAGACGGCCGAGCTGCGGATCCGGCTGAACGAGCAGCCCCGGGCGACGGCCGCGGAGTCCCGGTCGAGGACGAACAGCGCGTCCGGCAGGTCGTACAGCGAGCAGTCGGTGAGGGTCAGCCGGGCGCCGTCGCTGACCCACAGCGCCGGGTACTCACCGGTGGAGCCGTGGATCCGGCAGGACTCGGCGACCGCCTCGGTGCCCTGGTCCCAGACCGAGAGCGCGCCGCGCCCGAAGTCCCGCACGGTGCTGTTGGACAGGCGGAGTTTGGCGCGGCCGCGCAGGTCGGCGCCGTTCTCCGGCAGGTCGTGCACCCGGCAGCCGGTGAGCACCAGTTCGGCCTCGCCGTCCAGGGTCAGGCCGTTGCCGGTGACCCGGTGGATGTCGCAGTCGACCAGCCGTCCGCCGGCCTGGGCCTCGGCCTGCACGCCGCTGCCGCGGATCTCGTAGATCTCGCAGCCGGTGAGCTCCGCGGCGCTGCCCGGGTCGGAGAGCAGCACGCCGGCGCCGGAGGCGTGGTGGATCCGGCAGCGGTCGAGGGCGGCGGTCGCCCCGCCGAGCACGGCGAGCCCGGCCTGGCCGGCCGCGGCGACCTCGCAGTCCTCGAAGGCGGCGGCGGTGCCCTCGCCGCGCAGCCGCAGCCCGAGGCCGCCGGGGTTGGCGACCACGCAGCCGCGCAGGGTCGGGCGGGCGCCGCCGCCGATCTCGACCCCGGTGGCGGAGCGGGTCTCGATCCGGCAGCCGCTGAACGCGGGCGTCGCCTGCGCTCCGGTGACCAGGACGGCCGGGGCGGAGCTGTCGCCGCCCTCGACCACCAGGTCGCGCACGGTCGCGGCGGCGGTGACGGTGATCGCCACCCCGGAGGCCGGTTCGATCCGGACGGTGCCCGGGCCCTGGGCCGCAACGATCGTCACCGGCTTGTCCAGCAGCACGTTCTCCCGGAAGGTGCCGGGCCGGACGGTCACGGTGTCGCCCGGCTCGGCGGCGGCCAGGGCCTCCGCGAGCGTGTCGTACTCGCCCGCGCGGCGGCGCCAGCGGGATGCGCTGTCCTGGGTGACCCGGACCCTGTGCTCAGCCATGACGATCTGTCGTCCCCACCTTCGTCGTGCCGGCGATCAACGGGCCGTGGGCGCGGGGGTGCGCGGGCCGTCCGCCCACCGTAGCGCGCCCGGACGGGTGATCCGTCCGTCCGTCCGGACCGGCCGGTGCGCCCGCCCGGGGCCGCTCGGCACGGGCGGGCACCGGGGGCGCCCACCGCGGCCACAGGTTCCGACCACTTGCTTCAACGAGCGCGCACAGCCGGAGTTCCGTGCCGGCGGGCCGGAGGCCGCGCTCCGGGCAGGGCGCGGGAGTCGGGGCAGGGCGCG
The DNA here is from genome assembly GCF_042786665.1 of Kitasatospora sp. NPDC059146. Taxonomy (NCBI): domain Bacteria; kingdom Bacillati; phylum Actinomycetota; class Actinomycetes; order Kitasatosporales; family Streptomycetaceae; genus Kitasatospora; species Kitasatospora sp. NPDC059146. The sequence goes on from NZ_JBHZCY010000039.1 coordinate 29,596, forward strand.
GTGGTGGCGTCAGCGCTGGTCGGGGGACCAGTGCGCCCCGTCCTCCAGGACCTCGACGTCGTCGCCGAGGCGCAGCGTCCCCAGCACGTCGCCCTCGACACCGGCCGGGCGCTCGGGGATCAGGTTCTGTCCGAACGCGGCCCTCCGCAGCAGCCGGTGGTGCCGGGCCAGGGTGCGCAGCGGCTCGGGGCCGCGCCGCTCGCCGCTCTCCTGGTCGGTGGTGGTGACCACGCAGCGGCCGCAGGGCTTGACCACCTGGAAGGTGAGCGCGCCGATCCGGATCCGGCGCCAGCCGTCCTCGGCCCAGGGCTCGGAGCCGGCGACCACCACGTTGGGGCGGAAACGTTCCATCGGCAGGGTCTCGTGGCCGTCCGGGTGCTCGGCGGCGATCAGTTCGTTGAGCCGCTCCAGCGAGCCGGTGGCGGTGAGCAGCAGCGGGAAGCCGTCGGCCATCGAGACGGTGTCGCCGGGCCGGCCGTACTCCGGGTCGACGGGCCGGGCGCGCGGGTCGTCCAGGTGCACCAGGCGGTAGTCGCCGAGGCGGTCGGCGATCCACTCGTGGGCGTCCTTGGCGGCCTCGACGGCGCGGAAGCGGGTGCCCCAGACCTCGACCTCGGCGATCGGGTCGCCGGCGTCGGCGGCGGGCGCGGCGACCTCGATCCGGGAGCCGTCGGGGGCGGTCAGCGCCAGTGCGCCGTCCGGCAGCAGGTCGACCCGGACCTGTCCGAGGGCGGCGTTCTCGCGCTGGCTGACGAAGCGTCCGGTGGGGTCGGCGAGCATCCAGCGGCGGTCTCCGGCCAGACCCCAGGGATGGACCGCGGCGCTGTCGGGGCTCAGGCGGTACATCGACTTGACGGGGTAGACGTGGAGTCCGGTGAGGTGCATCCCTCCATCCTGCCAGCAGCGATCGGGGCGGACGCGGCTGCCCCGGGGCGCTTCGCGACCGCTGCGGACCGGTGGGGGAGCACCGGTCCGGGACCTCTCCCGGCCCCCGTACGCGCACGGACCGCCCGGTACGCCGTGGGGGGCGTTCCGGGCGGTCCGTGGATGACCCGTTCTCCGTTCGCCCGGCGTTCGGGGGGCGCCGGGTGGTGCTCAGGTGGTGCGGGTGGTGGCCGGTGGGGGCGGCCCCGTGGTGTGCTCGGGCTCAGTAACCCTGGCCCTGCGGCTGGTAGCCGCCCTGCTGGTAGCCGCCGGGCTCGCCGTACGGGCCGGGGCGCTGCGGCTGCATCGGGCGGACCGGCGCGACCGGCGCCATGGCCGGGCGCAGCTGGGCGCCGCCGAAGCTCTGGTCGCCGCCCTGGCCCTGGAAGCCGGGGCCGGCCGGGTTCTGGCCACCGAAGGACTGCTGGCCGCCGAAGCCCTGCGGACCGCCCTGCGGGCCGCCGGGTTGGCCCTGGCCGAAACCGGCCGGTCCGCCGGTCGGCTGCGCGCCGAAGGTCTGCTGCCCGCCCTGGCCGATGAAGGTGTTCTGGCCGCCGAAGCTCTGGCCGCCGGTCGGCTGGTAGCCACCGCCGGCGGTCTGCGCGAAGGTCGGGGCGGCGGGCTGCGGTCGCTGGTACGGCTGGGGGGCGCCGTAACCGGGGACGGGCGGCTGCGGCGCGGAGGCGTACGCGGGCGCGGGCTGCGCCGGGATGTACGCCGTGGCCGGGCCGGCGGAGGGGCCGCTGCTCGGGCCGGGGCCCAGGGCGAGGCGGGCGGGCGGCAGCGCGGGGAGGTTGCTGCCGGCACTCTCGTACCCGTTGCCGTACCGGTTCTCGTAGGACTGGCCGAGGCCGGATCCGTAACCGGAGGACAGTGCCGGGGGCAGGGCCGCCGGCACGTTGATGGGTGCGATCTGGGGGACGCCGCGCTCAGCCACGAGGCTGTCGTAGATCGGCGTGCCGGAGGAGAAGGACGGAGAGGGGTAGCCGACTCCGTCGTAGGAGCGGGGCGAGGTCATGGGGCATACGGTAAGCCCACAATGCGCCTGCTGAGGAGAGCGGGAGGGGGAGCAGTTCGAGTGTTTACACAGTCTTCGCCCGCACAAAGGTTTCGAAAGTAGGAAGAACGGACATACCGGCGTTCAGTTCCGGACAGTCCTGGCACCCCGTCAGTGATCGAACAGCACCCGGACGCAGCCCCCGCAAGGCCTTGCGGTGACGGGCCGATGGCCGTTCGGGGACGCTGTGGAGAAACTTTTGCGGACAGGGCGTGCGCCGGCGCATTCGAGCCCCCGCCGACGGTCCGGCGGAGGCTCGTGAATGTTTGGGGAATAAATTTCCCGTCAGCGCCCACAGCGGGCGTTCCGGGCGCGGTCCGGTACCGGTTTGGGCGCGGTCCGGTAGCGGTCCGACCGCCGTCCGGATGCCATCCGGGGCGTCAGTGCGACTGTAGCGCCTGGGACTGCGCGGGCAGACCGGGTCGGGCGGCCACCTCGCTGGTGCAGAAGGAGCAGCGGGTCGCGGCGGCCGGGATCGAGCTCAGGCACTCCGGGCAGTCGGCCTTGGCGGCCGGCGCCGAGGCCTTCTCGAAGCGGTCCTGCAACTTGCCGACCGGCACCACCACGGCGAAGTAGATGAGCGCGCTGACCAGCACGAACCCGATCAGCGCGTTGACGAAGAGGCCGTACGGGAACTTGGTGCCGCCCACCTCGAAGGTCTTCTGGGTGAAGTCGCCGACCGCGCCGGTGGCGACCCCGATCAACGGGGTGAGGAAGGCGCTGACGAACCCGGTGACGACGGCGGTGAAGGCCGCGCCGATCACGATGCCGACCGCGAGGTCCACCACGTTGCCGCGCAGCAGGAAGCTGCGGAATCCCTTGAACACCGGGTGACTCCAAATCCGAACGGGGAAGGGGGAGATGGGGCAGAACGGCGGGCGCCCCGGCCGGACATCCTGCCGACCGGCGCGGGCCGAGGTCCAACCGCGTTCACCCGATCCGCGTAACCGGTCGGCGGCCCGGAGCGGGCACGCCCGGGCGGGGCACGGGCCCTGCGCGTACCGGCCGTCCGGCCGCCCGCGGCCCGAGGTTGACCCGTTGGGGTGACGCTTGGGTGCGCGCCGCTGCCGTGACCGCCGGTGCGGCCCCCGGTGCGGCCCCCGACGCGGCGCCGGCGGCGTGAGCCGGTCCCCGACGCGGCGTGCGGGGGAGCGGAGGGCGGTCCTGCGGAGCGGCGGGGGGCGAGGCGGGGCGCACGGCGGTCGCAACCGGCGCACGACGGCGGGTCCTCAGCGCACACCGGGTGTACGGGCGCGGGCGCACGGGCCACCACCAGGTTGCGCGAAGGGGCTGTACCGCGCCGGGCGCTGTGCCAAGGTCGGTCCATGCCCGACCCTACGGCGGCCGATTCGGCCGGAGCCCGCCCGCGCGTCCTGCACCTGATCAGCGACGAACGCCGGGGCGGCGCCCAGAACTTCGCCCGTGACCTCCACCGGGAACTGCGCCGCCGGGGTCAGGCCTCCGCGCTGTGCGCGCTCGCCCCGCACCCGGCCGTACCACCCGCCCGACCGGGCGCGGGCGCGGCCGGGGTGTGCACCGCGGGGACGGTCGTCCCGGGGACCTGCGGCGAGGGCTGCCCCGACACCGCCCGGCCGCGCGCCGCCGCCGTGCTCGGCCCCGGCCGCCTGCGCCCGAGCACCCTGTGGGCGCTGCGCTCCGCCGCCCGCGCCGCCGACGTGGTGCTCGCCCACGGCTCCGACACCCTGGCCGCCTGCGCCCTCGCCCTGGCCGGCACCCCCACCCCCTTCGTCTACGTCTCGGTCGGCCACCCCCGCTACTGGACCGCCAACCGGCTGCGCAGACTGCGCGGGGGCGCCCTGATGCACCGTGCCGCGGCCGTCACCACGCTCACCGACGAGGCGCGCGAGGTGCTGGAGGGACAGTTCGAACTGCCCGGCGGCAAGGTCCGGGTGATCCCCAACTCCCGTGCGGCCGAGAGCTATCCGCCCGCCGACGGCCGGGACGACCGGCGTGCCGCCCGGCACGCCCTGGGCCTGCCCGCCGACGTCCTGCTGGTCGCCTGGATCGGTGCGATAGCTCCCGAGAAGCGGCTCGACCTCGCCCTCGACGTGCTCGACCGGCTGCCCGACGTCCGGATGGCCGTCGCCGGGGACGGCCCGCTGCTGGAGGCCCTGGCGCGCCACCCGGCCGCCGCCCGCGCCCACTTCCTCGGCCCGCTGCCCGACCCGGCCCCGCTCTACCGGGCCGCGGACGCACTGCTGCTCACCAGCGACAGCGAGGGAGTGCCCGGGGCGCTGATCGAGGCGGCGCTGGCCGGGGTGCCCGCCGTGGCCACCGACGTCGGCTGGGTGCGCGAGGTGGTCCGGGACGGTGCCACCGGAGCGCTGGTCGCCCCCGGGGACCCGCTCGCGCTGGCCGAGGCGCTGGCCAAGGTGCTGGCCTGCAACCGTGCGGGCCTCGGCGCCGCGGCCCGGGCGCACGCGCTGGAGCACTTCGAACTGGGCGCGGTGGTGGACGACTGGCAGCGGCTGGTCGCCGAGGTGTGGGCGGGCGGCCCGCCGAGCTGAGCCGCGGCCCGGCTACGCCGTTCGGGCGAATCCGGGCCCGCCGCCCCGTACCGACTCGCCGGTAACGGGGCGTCGGCACCACACTGCCCGGTGTGAACTCGAAGTCGCTGCTGCGGTCCGCCGTCCTGCTCGCCATCGCCGCCGGGATCGCCGTGTCGCCCGTCCAGGCCGGTGCGGTGGCCCACCGATCCCCCTCCGAGGGAGCGCAGTTCGTCAAGCTCGACCACCCGCAGCCGGTGCGCGAGGACACCCGCACCGAGGCGGTCGAGTTCTTCTGGTACGACTGCGGCCACTCCCAGGCGCTGGAGCAGCCGCTGGAGGCCTGGGCCGAGAAGCACCGCTCCGACGTCGCGCTCCGCCGGGTCCCGGCGATCTGGCCGGGCGGTTCGGACGAGGGCGTGCAGCGCGCCCACGCCCGGCTGTACTACACCGTGGAGCGCCTCGGGCTGGTCGACCGGCTCCAGGTCAGCGCGTTCCGCTCGATCCACACCGACCACGCCGACCTCACCACCGAGGCCGCCGCCACCGACTGGGCGGTGCGCCACGGCGTCGACGCCCAGCGCTTCCGTACGGCCTACCGCTCCGCCGAGGTGGGGCGGTCGGTGGACGACGCGGCCGCCCAGTTCGTCCGCTACGGCATCAACGAGCTCCCGACGGTGGTCGTCCAGGGCGAGTACCGGACCTCGCCGACCAAGGCCGGCGGCGTCGAGGCGATGCCCGAGGTGCTCGACTACCTGGTGCAGCAGGAGCAGGTGAAGGGCCACCGGACCCCGATCGGCGGGTGACTTCTGGTCAGCTCGCTCCCGCACAGGCCTATGCCTAACCGTTCAGATGCGCTTTAATGGTTAGCATGAGCGAGCTGACGATCCCCCAGGTCCACCACCGCCACGTCGACCTCGACGGTCTGCGCGTCTTCTACCGCGAAACCGGCCCGGCCGACGCCCCCGTCCTCCTGCTGCTGCACGGCTTCCCCTCCGCCTCCCACCAGTACGCCCGGCTGCTCGACGCGCTCGGCACCCGCTACCGCCTGATAGTCCCCGACTACCCCGGCTTCGGTCACAGCGACAGCCCCTCGCCGGAGACCTTCCCGTACCGCTTCGACACCCTCGCCGACGTCATCGAGCGCTTCTGCCTCGCCCTCGGCCTGGACCGCTTCGCGCTCTACGTCTTCGACTTCGGCGCCCCCGTCGGCCTGCGCCTGGCCACCCGCCGACCGGAGTGGATCACCGGCCTGGTGGTCCAGAACGGCAACGCCTACGAGGAGGGGCTCTCCGACCAGGCGAAGGGGTTCATCGCCAACCGGCGCGGCGTCCCCGGCGCCGAGGAGGCCGCCCGCTCGATCCTCACCCTGGACGTCACCCGCAGCCAGTACGAGGGCGGCACCACCGACCCGAGCCTGGTCGCCCCCGACGGCTGGACCCTCGACCAGCACTTCCTCGACCTGCCCGGCCGCAAGGACATCCAGGTCGAGCTCGCCCTCGACTACTTCTCCAACGTCGAGCTCTACCCGGCCTGGCAGGCCTGGCTGCGCGCCGAGCAGCCGCCCACGCTGGTGATCTGGGGGCGCAACGACCCGTTCTTCACCGAGGCCGGCGCCCGCGCCTACCTGCGCGACCTGCCCGGGGCCGAACTGCACGTCCTGGACACCGGGCACTTCGCCCTGGAGGAGAAGCTGCCCGAAATCGCCCCGCTGATCGACGACTTCCTCGCCAGGACGCAGAAGTAGCGCCTTCGGAAGGGGAGTTCAGCCCCGGCGCAGCAGGTAGCTGACGAAGCCGAGCGTCCCCCGGTAGCCGTGCAGCCATCCGGTGCGGTGCGCGTCCGCGGCCTCGCGGGCGGCCGCCGCGTCCGGGTCCTCCGGGTGGTCCAGTGCCCACTCGGCCAGCGAACCCGTCCAGGAGAACTCGTAGTCGTCCCACTCGCGCACCGAGCTGACGTGCCCGTACACCGGTGTCCAACCCGCCGCGAGCACCCGGTCGGTGGTCGTCGCGAGGTCCGCGAAGTCCTCCGGGACGGCGCCCAGTCCGTCCAGCGCGGCCCGGGACGGCTCCCGCTCCCAGAACCCCTCGCCGACCAGCAACCGCCCACCGGGAGCGAGCAGTTCGCGGGCCGCCGCGAGCGTGGGCAGCAGTCCGTCGAAGGCGTGGGTGGAGCCCACGCACAGCACCAGGTCGAAGGGCTCGCGGTCGGTGAACTCCCGGGCGTCCCGGTGGTGCAGGCCGATCCGGCGCACCACGCCGAGCGCCGTCGCCGCCTCCCTCGCCCGGGTCAGCGCCGCGGCGTCCACGTCCACCCCCACCGCCCGCCAGCCCGGCCGCGCGGCCAGCGCCCGCAGCAGCCAGGCGCCCTCCCCGCAGCCGAGGTCCAGCACCCGGCCGCTGTCCTGCCCGCCCAGCGCGCGCTCCAGCAGCCGGGACACCGAGCCGTCCGACAGGGGCGCCGCGATCGGGCGGTGGGCATGGGCGAGCCGGGAGATCCGCTGACGGTCCATCCGAGCAGTATGGGCCCCGACCGGCCCGCCGCGCCGCCCTTTTCCGCCTCGGGGATCGCCTCGGGAATCGCCTCTGTGCTCACCTCCGCGGCTCACCTCCCGGAGTACGTCCGGCCCTTCCAGGCCGCGCCCCGGCCGCGCCAGTGCTGCACCGCCGAGTCCACCGTCATCAGCAGGTACAGCGAAGCGGTGAACGGCAGCAGCAGCACGGCCACGGCCGGCTGCCCGTAGTACCGGACCATCGGCAGATAGGTGCCTGCCATCAACGCCCAGGCCGCCGCGCCCGCCGCCGCCACCCACGGCGCCCCCGCCACCAGCCCGGCCACCAGCGCCACCGGCGGCACCAGGTACACCAGCGCCAGCCCCAGCACCGTCCCCAGCAGCAACAGCGGCGAGTGCCGCAACTGGGCGTACGCGCTGCGCGACACCATCCGCCACAACTGCTCCAGCCGCGGGTACGGGCGGACGCTGTCCACCTCCTCGGCCAGGCCCAGCCAGGTGCGCCCGCCCGAGGACTTCACCGACCGGGCCAGCGAGACGTCGTCGATCACCGCGCCCCGGATGCCCGCCACCCCGCCCGCCCGCTCCAGCGCCTCCCGCCGCACCAGCGAACAGCCGCCCGCCGCGGCCGCCGTCCGCGCACCCGGGTGGTTGCTCCGGCGAAAGGGGTACAGCTGGGCGAAGAAGTACACGAAGGCCGGCACGACCAGTCGCTCCCAGCCGGTCTCCACCCGCAGCCGGGCCATCTGCGACACCAGGTCCAGCCCGTTCGACTCGGCCGCGGCCACCAGCTCGGCCAGCGAGTCCGGGCCGTGCGCGATGTCCGCGTCCGTCAGCAGCAGGTACTGGACGTCCGGGCCGGCCAGCTCCACCCCGTGCCGCAGCGCCCACAGCTTGCCCGTCCAGCCCTCGGGCAGCGGGGGAGGGGTGGTGACCGTCAGCTCCAGTCCGTCCAGCGTCCGCAGCTCCGCCGCCACCGCGCCGGTGCCGTCCGAACTGTGGTCGTCCACCAGGATCACCCGCGCCCGACCCGGGTACTTCTGCGCCAGCAGCGTCGGCAGGCTCACCGGCAGCACGGCTGCCTCGTCCCGGGCCGGCACCACGATCGCCGCCTCCGGCCAGCGCGCCGGCGGACGGCGCGGCGGCAGCCGGACGTCGGTGCGCCAGAACGAACCGTGGCAGCACGCCAGCCAGAGCCAGACCAGCAGGGAGAACGCGGCGATCCACAGCAGCACGGTCACCCCGGCAGTCTGCCGCAGAACCGGCGGCGAGGGGTGGATCGACTAAAGTCTTGCCTCGTGAAGATCGCACTGATGGACTCCGGAATCGGCCTGCTGGCCGCCGCCGCCGCGATCCGGGAGCTGCGCCCGGACGCCGACCTGGTGCTGTCCTCCAACCCGGCCTCGATGCCGTGGGGGCCCCGCACGCCCGAAGAGGTCACCGAGCTGGCCCTCGGCTGCTGCCGGGCCGCGGCCGCCCTCGGCCCCGACGCCCTGGTGATCGCCTGCAACACGGCCTCGGTCCACGCCCTCGACACGCTGCGCGCCGAACTCGAACCCGGACTGCCCGTCATCGGCACCGTCCCGGCGATCAAGCCCGCCGCCGCCCTCGGCGGCCGGGTCGCGATCTGGGCCACCCCCGCCACCACCGGCAGCGCCTACCAGCGCGGGCTGATCCGTGACTTCGGCGGCACCGCCGAGGTCACCGAGGTCGCCTGCCCCGGCCTGGCGGACGCGGTCGAGCACGGCGACGACGCCGCCATCACCGTGGCCGTCGCCGACGCGGCCGCCCGCACCCCGGAGGGCACCGACGTGGTGGTGCTCGGCTGCACCCACTACGAACTGGTGGCCGACCGCATCCGCGCGGCCGTCGCCCCCACCGCCGCCCCGGGCCTGATCCTCCACGGCTCCGCCGAGGCCGTCGCCGCCCAGGCCCTCCGCCGCGTCGCCGACCCCACCCGCATCGGCAGCGGCACCCTCACCGTCCTCCACGCCGGCGCCCCCGCCACCCTCCCCCCCGCCGCCACCCTCTACCCCCAGGGCCTCACCCTCACCCCGGTCCCCGCCTGACCCCAGCGCCCCGGGGACCGCACCCGGTGACCCACCCCCGCGCGGCCCCTGCGGCGCTCCCGCGCACGGAAAGTCGGCCCGTCCGACTTCCCGCTCCGCAGCGCCCTGGCCCGAATCCGAGTGTCGGGGTGGCAATTCCATCCCGCCGGCGCCCGGCATGTCTCGATCCGATCCGTTGCTGCGCCGCCCATCGGCACCCCGTACAGGAAGTCGGTCGGGCCGACTTCTCTTGCGTCAGGGCCTGCCGGTGAGGGGGCCGGGGCGAATACTGGTGCGGTCCCGTGCTCCAAGGCGCCAAGCCCCCCACGATCGCGTGCCCCACGGAAGGTCGGCCTGGCCGACTTCTCATGGGGAGGAGGGCCCGACCTCGAGGAGTCAGGGCGGGCAGAGACCCTTCCTCCTGGCGTAGCAAGTCGGCCTGGCCGACTTCCGGTGCGTGGGGTGGTGCCGTTCGGGCAGGGAGCCTGCCTGGGAGGCAGGGCGGGGCGTGTCCCGGAGCCCCGCGCCGCGCCGCGCGGGGAGTCGCCCGGGTCGACTTCCCGCGCGGCGGTGTCGCCGGTCAGGCCACCTCTTGGCGGCGCCAGCGGCGGTAGGCGGGTTCGAGGCCGGAGAGGATGGTGTCGAAGCGGCGGATGCTGGTGGTGGAGTCGACCTGGAGGCGGCTGATCTGGAGCGGGTGGGAGGGGAGCCGGGGGCCGAGGCGGTGGTCGGAGAGGAAGCCGAGCCGGTAGCCGAGCTCCTGCAGGACGGTTTCGGCACGGGGGTCGTGGCCGCCGTCGGGGTAGGCGAAGGCGGTGGGGGGTTCGCCGAGCCAGTGGGTCAGGGCTTCGTGGGCGCCGGTGATCTCGGCGCGGACGGTGGCGTCGTCGCAGCGGCCGAGGCACGGGTGCCCCTGGGTGTGGTTGCCGATGGCGACCCCGCCGTCCCGCAGGGCGAGCAGGTCGGCCGGGGTGAGCTGTTCCTGGCGGGGCGGCCGGCGGTCGGCACTGACCCGTAGTTCGTGCAGGCTGCGGCGCCGGTCCGGGTCGGGCATGGCCTTGAGCCGGGGGAGCAGCTGGGAGGGGTGGCCGCAGTCGAGTGAGCGGGCGCGGCCGCCGTGGCGGGCGAGGAAGTCGGCCTCGTGCCACCAGAAGGGGCGTTCGGTGCCGATGAGTTCGGAGATGACGAAGGCGGTGGCGGGGATGCCACGGGCGTCGAGGGCGGGCAGGGCGTGGGTGAGGACGCTCCGGTCGGCGTCGTCGAAGGTGACCAGGACGCTGCGCGGCGGCAGCGGCCGCCGCTCCGTGACGGCCTGGAGGACGGCCTCCAGTGAGACGGGGGTGGCGAGCCGTCGGAGCCGGTCGAGCTGGGCGCCGAAGGAGCGGTGGTCGGTCACCCCGTGGTAGGCGAGGACGGCGAGGCGCTGGGCGGCCCGGGCCCGGAACAGCGGTTGTACGGGGGCGAACCGCAGCCATTCGCCCCGTGCGTCCTGCTGTTCCTTCGCGGTGTGCTGTGCGTCTGCCTGCTTTGTCTCCAGGTGTTGGGTGTCGAGGCGTCTGGCGGCGAGCCGGGTCGGGTCGAGCAGGGTCGGGTCGATCCGCACCGTTTCGAGTCGACCCGCGTCGAGGCGCTTGGTCTCGACGGCCGGTCGGGGTCGGCCGGCGCCGTGGTGGTCGGACGCGCAGCCGGTGGTGGGTGGGAGGGGGCGCAGGCCGGGCCGGGGCCTGGCGCGTGCAGTGGCGGTCGATGGGGTGGACTGGGTCTGCGGCAACGGTTCCCCCTTGGTCGCCGAGCGGCGTGGCGGTACCGCCGGAGGACGGAGCCCGGCCTCCGGCTCCAGGGGGCGGCGGCTCCGCTCCCTGGGTATTCCGGTTCTCGGTGGGGGTTTCTCGCCCGTCCCGTGAACGGCTCCTGGATCACTCGATGCCATTGAGACCGCTGCACCGGACGGATGGTTGTACCGGGGGGACGAGGATTTTTCGTGGACTGATTGTGGAGCCCGTACACGCGTGACCAGGCCAGGGGCACCCCCGCGGGGGTGCTCGCGCAGGGTGTCCGGACCCTCACTCCCTGCGGGCTGCCTCGGGGGCCCGCCCGGGGTACCTTGGGCTCATGGCAGATGCGGACCGTGATCACTTCCACCTGCACGGCGCGACCCGTTGGAACCGCGCGTGCAGCGGCGGAGCCCTGGTCACCCACCGGATTCCGCTGACGGCGGCGGGTGTGGCCTGTCTCGTGCTGGGCATCGTGGTGGCCGTGATCGTTCCGGACAGTGACGGTCCGGCGTGGGCGATGGCGGTGGCCGGCTGCTTGGCGGCGGGGGTCCTGCTGCTCGGCCGGATCGCCTTCGGGGTGGTCCGGCGGCGGGGTGCCGCGCTCTGACGGAGCCCTCGGGGTCACTCCGTCGGACGTCCGATCGGATGGTTCGGCGTGAGCCGATCAACTTTTCAACAGATGCATTAACAGATAGAGCGAATTTGGTCAGAACGACCGAATTTCATCTCATCGGACAATCCCGCACCCCCTTCTCCCGCAATTCCGGGTGACACCCCCTTCCCCCCTCTCCGGTGAATGCGTTCCCGCGGCCCCGACCGCCCCGAGCCGCTGGTGGCGGTGACGGCCGGAGGCCCGAGCGGCGGGCTGGATAGGCTGCGTCGCATGGCGATCCCTCCCTTCCTCCTCGAACTCCGCTCCCTCGTGGGCCACCGTCCGCTCTGGCTGAGCGCCGTCGCCGCCGTCGTCGTGGACGACTGGGGGCGGGTGCTGCTCGCCCGCCGGGCCGACGACGGCCGGTGGGCGTCGGTCGGCGGCATCCTCGATCCCGGCGAGCAGCCCGCCGACGGCGTGGTGCGCGAGTGCCTGGAGGAGACCGGCGTGGAGGTCGTGCCCGAGCTGCTCGCCTCGACCACGGTCACCCCTCCGGTCCACTACCCGAACGGCGACGTGACCCAGTACCTGGTGCTGACCTTCCGCTGCCGGGCCGTCGGCGGCGAGGCCCGGGTGAACGACGACGAGTCGCTGGAGGTGGGCTGGTTCGGGCTGGACGAGCTGCCGCCGATGCTCGACTTCGAGCACGACCGGCTGCGCCACGCGCTGGAGTGCCAAGGCCCGGCGGTCTTCACCTGGGAGGGCCGGGAGCGCCCGTAGCGGGCCCGGCGGCGCTACGTCCCGGTGGCGGCTCTCAGCCCACCCTACGGATCTCAGCCTTTGTGCTGCCGGTAGGCCTCCTCCGCGGCGTCGAGCACCGCGGCCAGGTCCCCGCCCGCCGTGGCGGTCGCGGTGGCGGCCACCGCGCCCTCCACGAACGGCGCGTTCGCGAAGCGGACCGGGAACGGCAGGCCGTGCTCGTCGGCGTCCGAGAGCAGGGCCCGCACGGTGGTGACGGCTCCGCCCAGGTCGGCGAGCACCACCACGCCGTGGCCCTGGTCGGCCCGCCGGGTGGCGGCGGCCACCAGGACCGCGCTGATGCCCGGTCCGTCCGCCGGGTCGCCGCCCGTCGCGGCGACCGGCGCGGGGGAGTCGGATCCGGTCAGCGCGAGCGCCAGGGAGCGTACGGCGGTGGCCAGTTCCTGGCTGTGCGAGACCAGGACGATCCCGACCCGGCCGTGGGCGGCCGGCCGCGCCGGGGGGGGGCGGGGGAGCGGGGTGGGCGTGGGGGGGGGGCGGGGGGCCGGCGGGGGGGCCGGGGGGGCGGCGGCGGGGGGGCGGGGGGGGGCGGGGGGGGGGGGGGGGGGGGGGGGGGGGGGCCGGGCGGGGGGGCCGAGGGAGCGTCGGAGATGGGGATGACGTCGGCGCGGGTGCCGTCCCGGCGGCTCATCGGCTGCTCCCTGGGGCGAGGTGGAGGTTGGGGTGGTGAAACGGGGCGCGGGCGGGACCATACGCGCCCTGGCAGCACTCTGGCAGCTGCCCGCGGCCCGGTCCGGCGGGACACGCCCCACCGGGCCCCGACCGCTCCTCCGCGGGCCCTTCGCCGATCCACCGGCCCCGCGCGGCGGAGGCGCGGCAGAACACGCGGTCGAGGCATGGCAGGAGACCCGGCCGAGGCGTGGCGCAGACGTGGGGGTGACCTCGCCAACCCGCTGACCGGGGCCGGTGGCTGTGGTTAGGCTGGCGCTGGAATGCCGTCGGGAGGAGATCGGTCAGTGGCAGTCAACAGCGGTACGGACACCGGGGCGAGCACCGGGACGGTCGGCGCCGAGCCGGAGCTCGCGCGGAACGGGAAGCCGAAGGTGGACTTCACCGGGGCCGAGTGGCTGTGCAGCAGCCAGGGCGTCGGGGACGTCCAGATCGCGTTCGTGGACGGGTACATCGGGATGCGGGACGGCCGTCAGGAGGACGGGCCGGTCCTGGTCTTCACCCCGGCCGAGTGGCGGGCCTTCGTGCTCGGCGCCCGGGACGGCGAGTTCGACCTCACCTGATCGTCCGCGCCGTCCGGGCGCACCCGCGGAGCGGTCCGAGCTGCAGGGAGAAGTGCGGCGTCCGGGTCCGCTCCGTCGGTGCGTCCGGGGCGGGCGGGTCGGGTGGGTCGCTGATTCCGGTACCGAACATCACAACTGATGATCTTTTGAGCGTGCCCCGTCAGAATTTCTGTTGACTGTTAGACAAACGCAGCTCAGAGTATGAGCACAGGCAGACGCCGTGCCCACCGCCCCCACGCGGCCAGACACGGCGCCTGCTGTTGCGGCCCGGCAGCACTGCCAGGCCATACCTCCCAGTCATCCCCTGCGCACCGGGGTGCGTCGGCCGGTCCCGGCCCACGAGGGGCCGGCAGTCGCCGGGAGGCTGGCACCACCGCCGAGAGCGACTCGACGGACGGCACCGTTTGCTCGGGACCCGCACGCCCCCACGCGGCGGCGTCCCGAGCAGATCCACGGGAGCGACGGGCCGGGGCCCCGCGGATCTGGCTCTTGTTGCACGGAACTGCAGTGGAACTGTTGGCTTGTGTGTTCGTGCTGTGTGCGACGACGAAGCTGGGTGCTCGGCAGTTCGGCACGACGAGTGCACAGTGAGGGATACGCGTGTAGGGCCGCGTTGCGACATGCCGTCCCCCCGGAGGGTGAAACCCAGAACGGCTGTCGTGCTGAACCGAACGTAGCCCGGACGGTTGCTCAGAGTCAACATTGGTCTCTGAGCGTCGACCTCCCGCCCGCCCCCCGTCGGCGTCCCACCCGCCTCGCGAGTGTGGTGTGCCGGACACGTACGATGTTCCCATGTCTTTTCTCCGCCGTCGCTCCGGACAGCCCGCCGGCCCGGACTTCGACGTGCTCGCGATGGACCCGGGTGACTGGCCCGGTGACTTCGGTGCGGCCATGATGACCGGCCCGGACGGCTCCTGCCAGGGGATTTTCCTGCGCTACGACCTGTTCGGCGGCAGAGGCCCGGCGATGTTCATCGGCAACCTCCCCGAGGGTTCGCCCGCCCGGGACACCGGCGACGAGGTGCCCTTCGAGGTGCGGCAGCTGCTCGCGGCGCTGGAGAACGACGAGCCGGTCGAGTTCGCCTCGGCCGAGGACTTCCCGGTGATGCTCGGGGACGATCTGCTGATCGTGAAGAAGGTCAAGGTCAGCGAGGAGCGCGTGTTCTGCGCCCAGTTCGGCCGCAGCGACGGGGTGCTCGTCACCATCGCGTCGTGGGACCGACCGATTTCGGACGACCTGTATCAGCTGTTGAAGCCGCTGCCGGCCGACATGTTCCAGCAGGGCTGATTCCGGCGGGGCCGATTCCGGCACGGCCGACCGTGCCCGCCCGCGGCCCGGTCGGGGCCCGGCCAGGGCTCGGACGCTGCTTGACGGTATCGATCACCGGTTCGTACAGTCGCGAACATGCCGTGCCGTCTCCCGCTGTTGACCCGTCGCAGGCATCTGGACCTGTGCCGGACCGCCGGCGGGGTGTGTCCGGGCCGCTGAGGGGGGATCTCGCCCCCGTGGCGGCGGGTGGCCGACCGGACCGGGTCGGCGCCGAGACCGGGGGGCGGGCCGCGGGCCGGCCTCCGGGGCCGCCGGCCCGTTCGCGCGCCCGTACGGCGTGCCGTCCGCACCCGCTGAGCCCATGCTGCCGCCCGGAGGCACCAGCCCCATGACGACCATCGCCGCCAACGATCGTTCACCGAACGATCGTCTCCGAACCGATTCGTCGGATTCCGGCCATCCCGCCCCTTCCGCCCCGCCCGCGCGCCCGGCGTCCCCCGCCCGGCCCTCCCGCCCCGCGGCGCCCGCGGCACCCGTCCCGCCCGCTCCCGCCGCTGCCACCCCTCCCACCGCGACCGCCGCCACCGCCGAGCCCGACCGCTCGGCGGTCGAGGCCGCGCTGGCCGGCCTGCCCCGGGTGGTCGACCTGCTCGCCGCCCGCGCCGAGGAGCACGACCGCGACGCGACCTTCCCGTACCAGGGCATCGAGGCGGTCCACGAGGCCGGGCTGCTCACCCTGACGGTCTCCCAGCGGTACGGCGGACCGGGCGGGACGCTCGCCGACACCGTCCGGGTGCTGGCCCAACTCGGCCGCGGGGACGCCTCGGTGGCCGTGGTCACCGCCTTCACCCTGCTCCAGCACGCCGAGCAGGCCCGCCGCGCGAGCTGGCCGGCGGCCGGCTACCGGCGGCTGCTGACCGAGTCCCGGCGAGGGCCCGCGCTGGTCAACACGCTGCGGGCGGAGCCCGGCGGCCGGCCGGACGAGCCGCTCGGGACGGTGGCCCGACGGGACGACGAGGGCTGGCTGCTGACCGGCCGCAAGACGTACTGCACCGGCGCCGAGGCACTCGCCTGGATGGCCGTCACCGCGCGGACCGACGAACCCGAGCCGCGGGTCGGCACCTTCCTGGTCCGCGGGGAGAGCGAGGGCCTGGAGATCGACCCCACCTGGGACCAGCTCGGCCTGCGGGCCAGCGCCAGCCACGACGTCGTCCTCGACGCGGTGCGGGTCCCGCTCGAACTCGGGCTCGGGCTGCGCACGCCCGGCCGGGAGGACGCGCAGGAGGCCGAACTCGCCCGGGCCTGGCACGACCTGGCCCTCGCCGCGGTGGCGGTCGGGGTCGCCCGGGCCGCCGAGGCCTGGCTGGTCCGCTTCCTGAACCAGCGGACTCCGGCCAATCTCACCGAGCCGCTTGGCACCCTGCCGCGCTACCGCGCCGGGCTCGGCGAGATCGACGCCCAGCTGATCGGCGCCGAGGAACTGCTGCACGGCCTGGCCCCCCGGGTGGACCGGGGGGAGGCGGACGCGGTGGCCCGGACCGGACCGGCCCACCTGCTGGCCACCCGGGCCGCCACCGCGGCCGTCCAGCAGGCCGTCGCGCTCACCGGCAACCCGGGACTGAGCCGGCGTCACCCGCTGGAGCGCTACCTGCGGGACGTGCTCAGCAGCCGGGTGCACCTGGCGCCCGAGGAGGCGGTGCTGGACGCCGCCGGCCGGGCCGCCCTGGCGCAGCAGGGCGGCCGGGCATAGCGTCACCGGCCGGGGCGCCGTGCGCCAGGGCCGGTGACGGGGGGCGGGGGGTCGGCGGAGGTGGTCAGCGGGTACCGACCGCCGCCCGGACCGCGCGGCGGGCCAGCGCGGCGTCGTCGTAGAGCCGGCGGATCATGATCCGCTGCTCCTCGCCGGCGCCCGGCACGTCGTACAGCCGGATCTCCCGCATCAGCACCAGCACCAGGTTGACCAGGAACGCGTCCCGGGCCATGGTGCCGCCGCTCTGGGCGAGTTGGCTGATCTGGCGGCGGGCGGCGGTGTCGCCGGAGAGCACGCCCCAGAGCACCGCCAGGTCGTAGCCCGGCAGGTACCAGCCGGCCTGCTCCCAGTCGACCAGCACCGGCCCGGACGGCGCCAGCAGCATGTTGCTGAGCAGCGCGTCGCCGTGGCACAGCTGCAGCGGGGTGTTGCCCAGGCCGTGCAGCAGGCCGCGCAGGTCGCCGGCGTCCCGGTCGGTGAGCTGGCCCACCGAGTGGTAGCGGGCGATCTCCAACTGGTAGTCCAGGCGCGGCTGGAACACGTCGCTCGGCGGCCGCCAGAGGTTCAGCGTCCGGACCGCGCCGAGCAGCGCGCGGACCTCGCCCGGGGTGGGCGCGTTGACCGGGTGGCGCTCCCGGGCGGCCGGGCGGCCGGGGATCCGCTCCATGACCAGCACGCACCGGTCGTGGTCGGCCGCGACCAGCCGGGGCAGCCGCACCGGCGGGCGGTGCCGGACGAACGCCCGGTAGACCGCGACCTCGTGGTGGAAGTCGGCCACCAGCTGCTCGAAGTACTCACTCCGCACCGCCTGCGGCGCCAGGCACTTGGCGACCACCGGCGCCCGCCCGATGGTGCCCGCCACCAGGATGTGGCGGCTGCCCTCGCGCAGGACCTGGCGCGGGGTGAACGCCGGACATATCCGCGCGATGCTCCCCAGCGCGGCCCGCACCGACGGGGTCTGCAGCGCCGCCGGGTCGATCCGCTCGGGCCCGAGCGGCTGGCCGGGGCGCCGGGTGCGCAGCACCTGGCCGTCGGCCTGCCGGGCCAGCGGGAGGCGGTGGCCGGCCGGGGGGGCGGCCTCGGGGGTGCGCAGTCCCAGCGCCGTGCGGCCGACCGGGACGCGGGCGTCCGCGGCCCGGCCCTCGGTGCCCCGCGGGGCCACCGGACGGCTCGCCGGGGGCACCTGCCGGGGCCCCGGACGGCCGGTGGCTGCGGTGGGGGGGCGCAGCGCGGTGCGGCTCGCGGTCGGCGTGGGGGTCGTCGCTGAGGAGTACATGGGCTGAGGGTGGTCCCTTCCGGTCCGTCTGCGGGTTCGCCCCGCGGGGCGGGGGAGGGCTGGTGCCGCGTGCTTCCTGGCGTGACGGCGGCCCTGCTTCGGTGGGTGGTGCGCGGGCGCCGGGCACGGACGAGGGGTCAGGAACCCCTGTTCGACGGCGTCCCGGTCGTCCGCACCCTGGGGAATGCGGTCGGCCGGACTGCCGCGGCCGTGCCCGGCGCCCCCGCGCCACCCGGCCGCGCCACCCCCTCGGGTGAGGACCGGGAGCGTCCCGTGCCACGGTCGGGGGACTGCCCCGACGCTGGTGGGACGCCGCCCGACCCGAGGGGCGAGGTGGCGCATCCCTACAACACACCCGTCGGGCACTGGCTTAGTAGTCTGGCGGGCCCTGGCGAACGGTGGCGAATGCTCGCCTGGCACTTGCCGGAGCCTCTAGCCTCGGAGGTGCCGAGGAACCTGGGGGCTTCATTTGAGCAGGGAACCCAACACCCGACTCGCCGATCTGTTCGTCCTGACCGGATGGTCCAAGGGCGAACTGGCCCGGCTGGTCAACCGTCGGGGTGCCGCGATGGGTCAGCAGCAGCTGTCCACCGACACGTCGAGGGTACGGCGGTGGATCGAGCAGGGGGAGATCCCGCGCGATCCGGTGCCGAGGGTGCTGGCGGCCGTGTTCACGGAGCGGCTCGGACGTGTCGTCACCACTGAGGACCTCGGTCTGGAACGACACCGGCCCACCAGGTCCGGAGCGGAGCCGTCCGCAGCAGTCCCGTGGTCGCCGGATCGAACAGCCGCGGTCCTCACCGAGTTCACGGGAATGGACCTCATGCTGAACCGACGTGGATTGGTGGGCGCCGGAGCCGCGCTCACGGCCGGGGCGGTCGTCGCCGACTCCCTCAAGGGCTGGCTGGGCGGGGACGCGGTCGCGTACGCGGCCTCCCTGCCGGGCCCGCGCCAGGTGGTCACCGGGGGCGGCGCGCGCCCGGTGGTCGACGTGTACGACGCGGGCCCGGTCGGGCTCGACGAGGTGGAGTCGCTGGAGCGCTCGGTGCAGGTGTTCCGGGCCTGGGACGCCGCGCGCGGCGGCGGGCTCCAGCGCAAGGCGGTGGTCGGCCAGCTCAACGAGGTCGGCGGCCTGTTGACGCACCGGCACGCCCCGGTGGTGGAGCAGCGGTTGTGGCTGGTCGCGGCCAACCTGGCGGTGCTGGCCGGCTGGATGTCGCACGACGTGGGCCTGGAGCCCACCGCCCAGAAGTACTTCATGATGGCGGCCGAGGCCGCCAAGGAGGCCGGTGACCGGCCGCGGGCCGGCGAGGCGATCTCCCGGGCGGCCCGGCAGATGGTGCACCTCGGCCGGGCCGACGACGCGATCGAACTGATGTCGGCGGCCAAGGCGGGCGGCGGCCTGCTGCTGCCCAGAGCGCGGGCGATGTTCAACACCGTCGAGGCCTGGGCGCACGCCTCGATCGGGCACTCCCAGGACACCTACCGGCTGCTCGGCGAGGCGGAGGACCTCTTCACCGAGGACGCGCCGGAGCCGCCGCCGACCTGGATGCAGGTCTTCGACGAGGCCGAGCTGCGCGGCATGCAGGCGCTGGTGCTGCGCACCCTGGCCGAGCACGACCCGGCGGCGGCCCCGCGGGCCCGGCGGCACGCGGAGCGGGTGATCACCCTGCGGGAGGGCACCGGGCAGCTGCGGTCGGCGCTGTTCGACCGGATCACCCTGGCCTCGGTGCACTGGATCACCGGGGAGCCGGACGCGGCGGAGTTCCAGGCCAAGATGGTGATGAACCTGATCGGCCAGAACTCCTCGCACCGGACCTGGGACCGGCTGCGGGAGATGTACCGGCTGACCGCCCGGTACCGGGGGCTGCCGGTGGTGGACGAGCTGCGGGCGCAGCTCGGGCGGGAGCTGCGGGCGGCGGACGCGAAGAACCGGCCGCGGCCGTCGTGAGACGGGCGGCCGGTCCGGGGTCGGAGCGGCACGGAGCCGGTCGGGCAGGGCGCGAGCGGGCAGGGCGCGAGCGGGAGAGGCTCGGCCGGGAACGGCCCGGGGTTCAGGTCGGCGGGGCCGGCCGGAGCAGCATCCGCAGCGCGGTGACGGTGCCGTCGGCGTCGAGCACGGGCTCGCCCGCGCACTCGACGTGGTCGTGCCGTCCGCCGGGGCGTCGGATCCGCAGGGTGCCGGCGGCCGGACGGCCGTGCACCAGGGCGTCGGTCATCATCCGCCGCAGCAGCGGCCGGTCCGCCTCGGGGAGGCGGTCGGGCAGCCGGTCCAGGCTGAGCGGGCCGCGGCCAGGGTCGCAGCCGAGGAGGAGGTAGGTCGCCTGGTCCCAGCGGACTCCGTCGGTCAGCAGGTCCCACTCGGCCGAGCCGACGGGCCGGTCCTCGCCGGTGCCGCCGCCGAGGTGGGGCCCGGACGGCTCCTGCGCCGTGCCGTCCACTCTGCCGTCCGTTCCGCTGTCGGAGCCGTCGTCGGCGTTGCCGTCCGCGCCCGCCCGGGCGCCGTCCACCACCGTGGCGGTGTCCGGCGGGCGGGCGGTGCCTGAGGACATGTTCATGACGGGTCCATCGCTCGGTGTGTCCCCCCGTGTGCGGGGTGTCGTGGTGGTGAGAAGACTGTCGCACAGCGTTCCGGGCGGTGTGGGCGATTTGGACAGAACGCAGGCAAAGTTCCCCTGGCATATGCCACTGTGGCAGCGGCCTTCGTCGCCCTGTGTGCGGAAGGGGGTCCGAGGCGGTAACCTTCGGTGATTCCGGCGCCCGGGCGCCCACCGCAGTACCGACCAGAGACCCCGGCGACGGAAATCCCGTTGCCACTACGACCGCCGCAACGGATGCTGACCTCATGTTCGAGCCAGTGATAGCACCTAGCGCCAGCCTCCTTGGCCTCCTGCAACGAGGCCGTGGTGACGGGCAGCTCCATGCGCTGGCCGCCGACCGTGCCGAGGCCATCGCCGCGCTGGAGGAATGCGTCACCAGGGATCCGCGGGCCGACTGGCAGGTCGAGAGCCGCTCCCTCTACTACGCACGCCTCTACATGGAGCTGGAGGCCTCCCTCGAGGGCATCGAGGACCACCTCCACTCCGCCGAGGACCTCGTCAGCGACGACGAGAGCCGCACCGGCCTCGCCCTCTCCGTCCTGGGCCACCTCGCCGCCTACGGCCGGCGCGACGCGCTGCTGATGCTGCGCGAGTACGCCGCCACGGGCGCCAACTGGGCCTGGGCCCTCGACGAACTCGCCCTGCGCGACGACGACCGGGGCCTGCTGCTGCTCGGGACGGCCGTGCTGGACCGGTTCCCGCCGGGCCCGGAGGGCGACGCCGAGCTGCGCGACTTCATCCGCAACGCCTACGAACCCAGGCCCTGGCGGCTCTGGGCGGCCTACCACCCGAGAGTGGCCGCCGCCGCCGAGCAGTCGCCCTTCGACCTCTGGCAGCGCCAGCTCAACCGCGGTGGCGTCACCCCGGGCTGGTCCACCGCCGACGTCCTGGCCTGGGCCGACCAGGGCCAGCTGGGCGACCTCGGCGCCGGTGCCTTCCTGAGCCGCCCCGAGCCCGTGCGCACCGACGAGGACCGCTCCGGCCCCGACGCGGTGGACCGCCGGGCCGCCGCGGCCGCCCGCTGTCTGACCGCCGTGGTCCGCCCCGAGGACCGTCCGCTCCTGCTGGAGGCCGCCCGGGACGGCCTGCCCGGCGCCCGGCGGGCCGCCCTGCGCTACCTGGTCGACCAGCGTGACCGGGCCGCCCTCGAACTGATCGAGGCCGCCGCAGCTGACGTGGACGACCGGATCGTCCGGGCCGCGTTGGAGCTGCTCGGCCGGATGCGCGGCCCCGAGGTGCTGGCGCAGGCCCGCCGCTGGGCCGACCCGGCCAGCGGGGGCGCCGACAGCGCGCTGGGCGAGACCGCCGTGCGCCTGCTCGCCGACGCGGGCGAGCCGGCCGACGCCCCGCTGGTGGTCGCCGGTCTGCGCCGCTGGATCTCCGTGCACGGGGTCAGCGGTACCGGGCTCGGGTCCCTGGTCGACGGTGCGGGGCGGCTGGCCGCCGCCGACGCCGTCCCGGTCCTGCGCCACGTCTACGGGGAGGCCGCCTCCTCCGAACTGCGCGGCCGCGCCGCCCGGGCGCTCGCCGTGACCGATGTGCGCTTCCCCGAGGGGCCCGCCGTCGAGTGCCTCTGGGACTGCGAGGAGTCCACCCGCGAGCTCGCCGCGCGCCATGTCGCCACCACCGGCGACGCGCGTGTGCTGGAGCGACTGCGCAGGCTCGCCGCCGACCCGGCCGAGGAGGCCGAGGTCCACGCCGCCGTCCGCGGCCGGCTGACCGCCCGGGAGCCCGGGCGGTAGGTCCGTCCGGCACCGGGTGGGCCGGGGCACCGTGTCGGTGCCCCGGCCCACCGTTTCCCCGGGCCGTTCCGGCGCCACTGGTGGAACCGCGTTCTACTTGACCGAACCCGCGTCCGGCGCCAGCACGCCGCCCGCCACCAGACCGATGATCAGAACGCCGAGCAGCACCCGGTACACCACGAACGGCAGGAAACTGTTGTTCGAGATGTACCTGAGGAACCAGGCGATCGCCGCGTAGCCGACCGCGAAGGCGATCAGGGTGGCCAGGATCGTCGGACCCCAGGCCGGCGCCGGGCCCTCGCCGATCTTGAACAGCTCCAGCGTCCCCGAGGCGAGCACCGCCGGGATCGCGAGCAGGAACGAGTAGCGGGCCGCCGCCTCCCGGCTGTAGCCGAGCAGCAGGCCCGCGCTGATCGTGCCGCCGGAGCGGGAGACCCCGGGGATCAGCGCCAGCGCCTGGGCGAAGCCGTAGGCGGCCGCGTGCGGCAGGGTCAGGTCGGTGATCGGACGGGCGTGGCGGACGGCGCGGGTGCGGTCCGCGAGGGCCAGGACGAGGCCGAACACGATCAGCGTGGTGCCGATGACCCGCAGGTCGCGCAGGTGGGTCTCGATGGAGTCCTGGAACAGCTTGCCGAGGACGCCGATCGGCAGCGTCCCGAGGATCACGAACCAGCCCATCCGGGCGTCCGGATCGGAGCGCAGCGCCGGGCGGAACAGCGACAGCGCCCAGGTGCGGACGATCGAGGCGATGTCCCGGCGGAAGTAGATCAGCACGGCGGCCTCGGTGCCGAGCTGGGTCACGGCGGTGAAGGCGGCGCCCGGGTCGTCCCAGCCCAACAGGGCCGAGAACACCCGCAGGTGGGCGCTGGAGGAGATCGGCAGGAACTCGGTGAGCCCCTGGATCAGGCCGAGAACGGCCCCGTGGAACCAGTCGATCACCGAACACCCGCCGGGGGTATCGGGCGGGCGTGGCGGGGGTGCGGCATGGGCGGGTCCTCGCGGGTCGGAGCGGGCGTGCGGGCGTGCGGACGACCGCGACCCGCGCGACCCCGGGCCGCGCACGGGCCCGGCGCGCGGCCGATGGTACGGGGTGAAGGTAACAGTTCTTTGTTCACCCTTTAATCGGACTTTGCGCACCGGGCTCGCACCGGGCTCGCACCCGGCCCGCGCCGGACTAGCCGGCGGGCCGGGCCCGGACCCAGGTCCGATCGTCCGTCAGGTACGTCTCGATCCGCAGCCCGGCGTCCGCCAGGGCCTCCTCGAAGGCCGCCGTCGAGAGCGGGCGGGACAGGAAGGTCTGGGTCCAGGTGCCGTCCGGGAAGACGTACTCCGTCCGGACCGAATTCACCCCGGCACCGACCGGTGTCGCCGAGAGGATCCTGGCCACCCCGTCCGTCCCGGCGATCCGGCTCTCCCGCGGCACGTTCCGGTGCCAGTCCTCGCCCTCGCGCTGCACCAGGACGCAGCCGTCCCCGGCGACGTGGCGGCGGCAGGTCTCCAACAGGCCCTGGCGGACGGCCGGATCGCCGGCGTGCACCAGGAAGGAGGCGAGCAGCACGACGTCGAAGCGCTCGCCGAGGTCCAACCGCTCGATCGGGCTGCGCACCGTACGGACCTCCGGGCGCACCCGGGCGAGCATCTCGGCGGACTCGTCCACCGCCGTCACGGCGAAGCCGCGCTCGACCAGCGGGTGGGTCATCCGGCCGACGCCGCAGCCGAGTTCGAGGATCCGGGCGCCGGGCGGGGCGGCCGCCTCGATCACGTCCGGGGCGTCGCCCACCGGGAGGCGGGTCCACACCTCCACCGCGCAGCCGTCCGGCGTGATCGCGCCCGCGCCCGTGCCCTCGTAGCCCTCACGCCGCCCGTCGTGCCCGTGCGCGCCGCCGTTCTCGTGCAAGTCGTTGCCCATGGGGGCCATCGGAACACGCGCGGGGCGGGGAGGGAAGGCGGTCCGGGCGGCTTTCGGTCAGCCCGTCAGGAGCTCCAGATCCGCCAAGGTGGCGCGCAGCCAGGCGAGTTCGGCCTCGGTGGTGGCCCGGGCGGTGAGCAGCAGGCCGCGCCGGAAGGGGTCGGCGAACTCCTCGGCGCTGCGCGGGCGCTCGCCCTCGTAGAAGAAGCTGGCCGGCTCGGACAGGAAGGTCAGCCGGCGGCGGAGTACGGCGGCCTGGGCGGCCGGGTCGTCGAGGTGGCGGAGGAAGGAGACCACGGTGGTCCAGCGGTTGCCGTCGCTGATGTCGAGCGGCTCGGGCGCGCGCAGCCGGTCGAGCAGTGCGGTGCGGCCGGCTCCGGTCAGGTGGAGGGTGTGCCGGGGCGCGGCGGCGCTGCCGGGCTCGGTCTCGCGCACCAGGAGGCCGTCGGCCTCCAGTCGCTTGATCGCGGGGTAGAGCGAGCCGTCGCTGATCGGGCGGATGTGACCGGTGAGCGCGGCGAGGTGGCGACGCAGTTCGTAGCCGTGCAGCGGGCGGTCGTACAGGAAGCCGAGGATCGCGAGCTTGAGCATGGGGCCACTCTCCCAGATCGGTGTCTCGGTGCGCCGGTATATCGGTTCCGGTATACCTCGACTTCGAGGTATGGTCTGGCCTCGGCAGTCCCGAACCGGAACCGCCGAGCGACCCGACCCGAACCGACCCAGGAGTGTGTGCACGTGCGCGAGGCCCCCGTCACCCCGAACGGCGACCGGATCCGCTGGGTCGAGCTGCCCGGCGCCGAGCCCGCCCGGCTCTACCTGCACGGCCTCGGCGCCAGCTCACCGGTCTACTTCGCGGCCGCCGCCGCCCACCCGCTGCTCACCGGACGCCGCGCACTGCTGCTCGACCTGCTCGGCTTCGGGATCAGCGACCGGCCCACCGACTTCGGCTACACCCTGGAGCAGCACGCCGACGCGGTCGCCACGGCCGTCGCGGCGGCCGGGCTCCGGCAGGTCGAGGTGGTCGCCCACAGCATGGGCGGCGCGATCGCGATCGTCCTGGCGCACCGCCACCCCGGGCTGGTCTCCCGGCTGGTCCTGGTGGACGCCAACCTCGACCCGATCGCCCCCGACCCCGAGCGGATCGGCAGCAGCGGCATCGCGGCCCGCACCGAGGCCGAGTTCCTGGCCGGCGGCCGGGCGGAGGTCGCCGAACGGGTCGGCCCGTCCTGGTGGTCCACCATGCGGCTGGCCGGTCCCGAGGCCCTCCACCGCAGCGCCGTGCACCTCGCCCGGGGCAGCGAGCCGACCATGCGCGTCCTGCTGCTCGGACTCGACCTCCCGCGCACCTTCCTCCACCCGGAGGCGGACGCCCCCGCGGACGCCGACGGCCTGCGCGCGGCCGGGGTCCGGGTGGTGGCGGTGCCGGACTGCGGGCACACCATCATGCTCGACAATCCGGACGGCTTCGCGGCGGCGGCCGCCACGGCGCTCGGGGGGCCGGCGCGGACGTCCTAGGCTGGACGGCACCGCCGGAGAGGAGCCCGTACGATGCCCGTCGCCGTCCCGCCCGCACTGGCCGCGTCACTGGCCGGGTCCCTCGGCGCGCGGGGACGCGCCTGGGTGGCCCGACTCCCCTCCCTGGCGGCCGAGTCGGCCGAACGCTGGGAGCTGCGCCCGGACGGCCCGGCGGCCCACGGCGTGGTCGCGCTGGTGCTGCCGGTGCGCCGCGCCGACGGTACGCCCGCGGCGCTCAAGCTCCAGCCGGTGGACGAGGAGACGGTGGGCGAGCCGCTCGCCCTCCGGGCCTGGGGCGGTTGCGGCGCCGTCCGGCTGCTCGACCACCAACCCGCCACCGGCGCCATGCTGTTGGAGCGCCTGGACCCGTCCCGCTCGCTGCTCACGATGGCCGACGACCTCGCGGCGGTACGGGTGATCGCCGAACTGCTGCGACAGTTGACGCTCCGTCAGGCGCCGCCCGGCCTGCGCACCTTGGCCGACGTCGCGGACGAGCTGCTGCTGCGCGCCCCGGCCGCGGCTGCCGCCCACACCGACCCGGACGAACGGCGCCTGCTCGCCGACTGCGCGGCCGCCCTCCGTGCCGTCCGCGCCGAACCGGGCGACCGCTTGCTGCACTGGGACCTGCACCACGGCAACGTCCTCGCCCCGCTGCCGGACACCGACCGGGCACCCTGGCTGGCGATCGACCCCAAGCCGCTGGCCGGGCACCCTGGCTTCGAGCTGCTGCCCGCGCTGCGCAACCGCTGGGCGGACGTCACGGCCGGCGGCAGCCCGGCCAGGGCGCTGCGGCGCCGCTTCGACCTGCTGGTGGAGGCGCTGGAGGTGGACCGGGAGGCGGCGGCCGCCTGGACCCTCGCCCGGGTCCTGCAGAACGCGGTCTGGGCGGCCGAGGAGGGGGAGACGGCGCTCGACCCGGGCCAACGCGTCATCGCGGAGCTGGTGTCGGGCCGGGGCTGACGGGCGTCCGGCGCCGCCACCGGGCGTGGACGCGGCCCCCGCGCCGCCACCGGTCCGGCCGGCCCGCCGCTACGCCCGTACCGCCGTGAACCGGACCCGTACCCCCGGCGCCAGCAGGGCCGCCGGCTCCCGGGCCGGGTCCCAGAGCGCCAGCGCCGTCCGCCCGATCAGCTGCCAGCCGCCGGGGGACGGGCTCGGGTAGACGCCGGTGTACGTCCCGGCAAGGGCCACCGAGCCGGTCGGGACGGCGCTGCGCGGGGTGGCCCGGCGCGGCACCCCGTACCGCGGCGGCAGACCGGTGAGGTAGCCGAAGCCGGGGGCGAAGCCGCAGAAGGCGACCACGTACTCGGGCTCGGTGTGGATCCGTACGGCCGCCTCGGCGGAGACGCCCCAGCGGGCCGCGACCTCCGCGAGGTCGGCGCCGTCGTACACGGTCGGGATCTCCACCAGCGGCCCGCCCGCGGTCGTGGCGGCCGTCGGGCGGGCGGTGCGCAGCAGCGCCGCCAGCGCGGTGACGTCCGCGACCTCGTCCAGCAGGACGGTGTGGGCGGCGGGCACGATCTCGCCGACCTCGCCGAGCTCCCCGCCGGTCTGCCGGTCGCGCAGCCAGCCGTACAGCGCGGCGACCTCGGCCGTCCCCGGGAGCTCGACCAGCAGCGCCCGCTCGCCGACCCGCCGCACCGCCGGGCCCGCACTGGGAGGGCCCGCGCAGAGCCGCTCCCCGCCGGGCCGCTCCCCGCCGGGCCGCTCCCCGCCGGGCCGCTCCCCGGCGCCGCCCGTCACGCGAACGCCTCGACCCGCACCCCGGCCGAGGCGAGCGCCCCACGGATCCGCCAGGCGAGCTGGGCGGCGCCGGGGGTGTCGCCGTGGACGCACAGCGAGCGCGCCTCGACGGCGATCCGGTCGCCGCCGACGGCCTCCACCGCGCGGTCCCGGGCGATCCCGACGGCCCGGGTGATGACCGTTTCGGGGTCGTGCACCACCGCGTCGGGCTCGCGGCGCGGCACGAGGGTGCCGGCCCAGGTGTAGGCGCGGTCGGCGAAGGCCTCGGCGACCACCGGCAGTCCGACTCCCTCGGCGACGGCGAGCAGCCGGGAGCCGGGCAGTCCGAGGACGGGCAGCGGCCCGTCGCAGACCGCGCCGGCCCGCAGCACCCCTGCCACCACGGCCTCGGCCTGCTCGGAGTCGGAGACCACCCGGTTGTAGAGCGCGCCGTGCGGTTTGACGTAGGAGACCCGGGAGCCGGCGGCCCGGGCGAAGACCTGGAGGGCGCCGATCTGGTAGGCGATCTCGTCGGCGAGTTCCTCCGGTGGGACGTCCATGGCGCGGCGGCC
The DNA here is from genome assembly GCF_042786665.1 of Kitasatospora sp. NPDC059146. Classification (NCBI taxonomy): domain Bacteria; kingdom Bacillati; phylum Actinomycetota; class Actinomycetes; order Kitasatosporales; family Streptomycetaceae; genus Kitasatospora; species Kitasatospora sp. NPDC059146. The sequence goes on from NZ_JBHZCY010000039.1 coordinate 57,417, forward strand.
GAAGCCCGCGAGGTCGCGGTAGGAGACCTGGGCGCCGATCCGGACGCCGCGTTCGGCGGCCAGCGCGCAGACCCGGCGCATCGTGGACGGGTCCCCGGCGTGGAAGCCGCAGGCGACGTTGGCGCTGGTCACCACGGAGAGCAGGGCCTCGTCGTCGGTCAGGGTCCAGCGTCCGAACCCCTCGCCGAGGTCCGCATTGAGATCGATCACCGCATCGGCCACGCCCGTCCGCCTCCCAGCAGCTGTTGAGCCAGATGGTAGGGCCTGGCGGTGAAGCCCGTTGCCCGTCACCCGGACGGCCGACGGGCCCACCGGCGTGCAGCCTGCACGCACGCGCCCCGGGGCGGCACCCCGGGGCGGTCGGCTCAGTTCGCGGCAAGGCGTTCCTGGAAGGAACGTTCCAGCGGGCGCAGGGCGCGGAGCACGATCAGCAGCGGAACGACACCGAAGACGCCGAACGACATGTCGATGAATCGCCACGCCAGCGGGATCCCGCGCAGCGGTCCGCAGATCAGCGCCAGCGGGATCACCGCGCCGCAGGCGAGCACCGCCCAGCGGATCACCCAGATGTTGCGGACCGGGTCCTTGAGCGGCCCCCAGAAGGCGGCGCCGATCACCAGGTGGGCGAAGGCCAGCCAGTCGCTGCCGTACGCCAGGAAGGGGTAGCTCCGGTTGGTCTCGACGAGGCCGGTGTGCACCCGCTCGAACCAGGCCGCGGCGCCCGGGAAGCGGTCGGCCAGCGGGGCGGCCGGGCCGGAGGCGAGGTCGACCAGCCAGCCGGTCTCGGTCTCCAGCGGGAAGGCGGTCAGGCCGCTCAGCACCAGGCAGACCAGGAAGAACCCGAGCCAGCGCCGGACCCGCCGCAGGATGACCGCAGGATCGCCGTCCATCACGCACACCTCCCGCGCGCGCCGGGCGCGCGCCCATGCCGGTTGTGCAGACGGGCCTTGTCCCGTCTGCGTACGGCCGACTCTAGACCCTCGATTTGAACGTGTTCAACACGGCCCCCGGGAAGCCGGCGACCCGCGGGCGGCCGCCCCCTCGCGGCCCCCTCGCGACCGCCCCCGGACGCACCGGTGCCCGGGCGCCGAAGCGGCACCCGGGCACCGGGAGGGGGAACGGCTACGCCGTGTACGTGAACGTCACCGGCGCGCTGGTACCGCCCGCCGTGGTGAGCACCACGTCCACCGGCCCGGCCGCGGCGCCCGCCGGGGAGGTCGCCGAGCAGAAGGACGGCCCGCAGGAGACGTGCGCGGCCGGCACCCCGCCGAAGGTGATCGAGCCGTAGGTCAGGTTGGTGCCCTGGAGGTACACCTGGGTCCCGCCGGCCACCGGCCCGCTCTTGGTGGTCAGGTTGCTCACCACCGGCGCGGGCGGCGCCGCCGGTGCGGCGCCGGTGTAGTCGAAGGCGACCGGGGAGGCGGCCGTGCCGCCGGGGGTCACCACGCTGACCGGGGCGCTGCCCGATCCGCCGGGGGTGGTCACCGTGCAGGCGGTGTCGTTGCAGGTACCCGGCGCGGGCACGCCGCCGACCAGCACCATGCCGTTGGACAGGTTGCTGCCGTTGACGGTCACCGCGGTGCCGCCTGTGCCCGGGCCGGTGGTGGTGCCGAGGCCGTTGACGGCCGGGGCGGCCTGGACGGTGGCCGGCAGGTAGCCGCGGCTGCCGAGGTCGTACCGGGAGACGTGCCCGGTCGGGTCGGTGTCGTTGGGGTTGGCGGCCGTGACCGTGATCACGCCGGCGATCGGCACGCCCGGGGTGGTGCGCAGGTTGAGCTTCATGAACTCGCTCTTCCCGACCACCCGGGTGCCGGTGAGCACGGCCTCCAGGTGGCGGCCGTCGGGGGAGAGGGTCTCGGTGAAGGTGTAGTCGTACGGCGTGGAGTAGAACATCGCGCCGTCGGTGGTGACGCCCGGCGGCAGGTCGACGGTGAAGTGGGTCGGCCCGGTCAGGTCGGCGGTGCCGGCGGAGGTCCAGCTCGCCGACATGTTGCCGGAGGTGAAGATGCCGCCGGGGTAGTTCCCGCTCTGCGACACGGTCACGTGCTGGGCGGAGGTCGACGCGGAGGGCGCCCCGGGGGCCGCCGCGGCGACGGCGGCACCGGTGCTGAGGACGGTCACGGACAGCGCGGCGGCGAGGCCGGCTTTCGCCAGTCGGGTGATCATGGGTCGATCATCACCGAACCATCGCGCTGACCTCACGGTTTTCTCGCATGACCGTTCGAGAATGGCGGAATCCCGTCGAAACCCCGTTCCGTTTCGGCCCCGGGGACCGCCGCCCAGCTGCCGCTCCGCCCGTCCACAAGGTCCGTTTCGGTCGATGTCGGTGCGAACCTCTAATCTTGTCCACCGTGACCGTCATCGCTGACCCGCCCACCGAGCCCGGCCTCCGCCCGGCCGCCGGCGCCGCCGTGCCCGCACCGCGGCCCGCGCCCGGCCTCGCCGCCGACGAGGGCCTGGCCCGCCGGCTCAAGGCGCTGGCCTGCACCGCCCCGCTGCACGACCTGGACAACCGCAAGGTCAACCTGGCCGGCGAGTACGGCGGCTACGCGATGGCCGAGGTCGGCCTCGCCGCGATCGACCTGGTCACCCTGCACATGGACTTCGACACCGGGGCCGACCGCGAGATAGTGCTCGCCCGGATGCTGCCCCGGGTCGCCGCCCAGGCCCCGCGCCGGCCCGCCCCCGAGCACGAGCGGGTCGCCCGCTGGGTGCTGGAGTCGCTGATCAACGTCGGCAGCGTGGACCGCGGCTTCCGCGCCGTCTACGGCACCTTCGGCGCCGACGGCGAGTACGTCCGCCGGGACTACGACTTCAAGCTGATCGAGGAGGTCCCCGGCCCCGACGGCGGTGTCTACCTGCGCACCACCGACGAGGCGGTCAACGTCCTGGTCGGCGCGCTCGACACCGACGTCACCTCGGCCCAGATCGCCGCCGAGGTCAAGCTGGAGGTGCTGATCCGCCGCGGCCGCCTGGCCGACGCCCAGCTCGCCGCCGAGCAGGCCCGCTACCGCACCGTCCAGTACGCCGAGACGCTGCGCCGCGCCCTCGACGCCACCCGCCGCAACGTCCGCGCGGTCGACTGGATGCAGGCCGTCCCCGACCTCATCGACGAGGCGCTGGACCACATCGCCGACCGCTACCGGCACGAGAACGCGATTCTCACCAACATCCGCAAGGCCCGCGACGAGGCCGAGGACCAGGAGCACAAGCGCCGCGCCGCCGAACTGGTCGACATCGTCAAGGACTGCATCCGCCGCCACACCCAGCTCCAGACCCGGCTGCTGGAGGCCGGGCCGCTGTTCCGCGCCGAGCAGGACCGGCAGGCCTTCGCCGCCCCCGGCGCCCGCAGCGGCATCGACCTGTACGGCCAGCTGCTCGCCCCCGTGCTGCGGCTCCCGGTGGAGCAGGCCGTCCGGCCCACCGGCGCCTTCTTCGCCCGCGGCGCCGGCCTGCGCACCCCCGTCTCGGTCCGGGTCGCCGACCTGGTCGACCTGCTGCTCACCCCGCCGGTCGAGCGCGAGCACCTCGGCGCCGAACTGCCCGACCCGGACCTCGTCGCCACCCCGGACGACAGCCGCTTCTCCGAGGCCCAGCTGGAAGCCGCCCAGGTCCTGCTCGACCTGCCCCCGGACGCCCCCCGCCGGCTCTCCGGCCTGCTCGCCGACGCCCGCAAGCAGGACCCGGAACTCCCGTACCTGGTCGCCCTGCTGGCCGTGCACGCGGCCAGCCCGCCGGTCGGCACCGCCTACCGCCAGGGCGAGGAGCGGCTGCTGTTCGCCGTGGACGACGGCACCCCGCTGCGCGACCGGGAGTTCGGCGGCGCCGACCTGATCGTCGGCAGCGCCCTGCTCGACGCGGTCGGCATGGCCGCCGACCGCAAGGACGCCGGCTGACCGGCCCGGCCGCGACACCCACAGGCACCCACGTTGACGAACCACCACCACCGCGCCACCCCCGAGGAGCACCGCCCGTGACGACCCACCACGACACGTCCTGGGCGGCCGAGACCGAACCCGCGGCCCCCGCGCCGATCACCCCGGCCGACGTCGCCGACGCCGCCCGGCTGGTCTCCTTCGGCCTCCAGGCCAAGCTGCTCCCCGCCCGCGACGCCGAGTACGCCGAACTCGTCCGCCGCCACCGCGAGGACCCGCCGTTCGCCCGCCTCGCCGACGCCGTCGCCACCGGCATGGGCCTGGTGGTCCTGGAGGTCTCGCCGCGGGCCGGCATGGCCGTCGCCGCCGCCGAGGAGTCGCTGTTCGCCGTCCGGATGGGCGACTACTCGCGCCGCGCCGCCTCCGAGTCCACCGACCGCTTCCTGCACGGACTGGCCCACCTCGCCGTCGCCGCGATGGCCTTCCCCCGGCCCGAGGACCTCGCCGACGACGGCTACCTCGGCCGGATCACCGTCAACGGCGTCGACTCCTTCGTCCGCCAGGCCTGCCGCCGCCTGGAGGAGCAGGCCGACGCCGAGGGCGCCAACACCGACCCGGCCAGCGACGCCCCCGGGCTGGAGGCCGCCTGGCGGGTCTGGGCCCGGCGCACCGCCACCGGCGCCACCAAGGACGCCCGCCGGCTCTCCGGCTCCACCATCGGCATCGTGGCCAAGGCGGTGATGTTCCTGGTCGACTCCGGCTTCCTGCAGAAGGTCTCCGACGACTCCGGCGGCACCTACCGCACCACCGCCCGCTACCAGCTCCAGGTCCGCGACCTGGCCGGCGGCGCCGCGATGGCCGAACTGCTCGACCTCGGCATCGTTCCGGTCTCCGACGGCACCGCCAGCCTGCTGCCGCCGGACACCGGCGACGAGCTGGTCGCCGACGCCGGCCTGCCGTTCCACTCGCTCTGATCGCTCTGACAACCCCATAAGACGCACGGAGAACCGCCGCACATGTACGAGCTCAACCGGGTCCGCCTCTACTCGATCGGACCGGCCGGCGCGCGCTACGCCGACACGGTGCTCGACCTGCGCGGCGTCGGCGAGCCCGTCGCCGACCCGGCCCCGCAGCAGATCGGCCTGTTCGGCGAGGACACCGAGGGCCCGGTCCGCCGCCCCGCCCCGGCCGGCGTGCTCTTCCTGGAGAACGGCGGCGGCAAGTCCGTCCTGCTCAAGCTGATCTTCTCGGTGATGCTCCCCGGCCACCGCAACACCCTCGGCGGCGCCAGCTCCGGCGTGCTGCGCAAGTTCCTGCTCGCCGACGACTGCGGCCACGTCGCCCTGGAGTGGCAGCACACCGTCACCGGCGAACCGATCGTGGTCGGCAAGGTCAGCGAGTGGCGCGGCCGCCAGGTCTCCTCCGACCCGCGCAAGTTCGCCGAGACCTGGTACTCCTTCCGCCCCGGCCCCGGCCTCACCCTCGACTCGCTCCCCGTCGCCGAACGGGTCAGCCTGGTCGGCGACCAGAAGGCCCGCGGCCGCCGCCGCACCATGAAGGGCTTCCGCGACGCCCTCACCGAGGCCGGCAAGGCCCACCCCCACCTCGACCTGGTCTTCGAGGACGGCCACGACCGCTGGACCGAACACCTCGGCGAACTCGGCCTCGACCCCGAACTCTTCCGCTACCAGCGCGAGATGAACGCCGACGAGGGCGAGGCGGCCGGCCTCTTCGCGGTCAAGCAGGACAAGGACTTCACCGACCTGCTGCTGCGCGCCGTCACCGACACCCGGGACACCGACGGCCTGGCCGACCTCGTCCACGGCTTCGCCGCCAAGCTCGGCCTGCGCTCCGAACTCACCGCCGAACGCGACTTCACCGCCGGCTCGCTCGACCTGCTGGAACGCATCGTCGAGGCCACCGCCGCCCGCGAGACCGTCCGCGAGGCGCACCGCACCGCCGAACGCCGTGCCCGCCGCCTTGCCCACGCCCTCACCTCCCGCGCCGCCGCCGAACGCGACCGCGCCCAGGACCTCGCCATCGAGGTCGCCGCCGCCGTGAGCGCCGTCACCGCCGCCGAGTCCGACCGCACCCGGCACAGCCTGATCGCCGACGAACTCACCCACCGGCACGCCACCCTGAGCCTCGCCGCGGCCACCGCCGAGGCCGCCACCCTGCGCCGCGAACTCATCGACGCCCGTACCCTGCACTCCGCCTGGCAGGCCGCCGAGGCCGTGCTGCGCCAGCGCGCCGCCGCCGACCGGGTCGCCCGGGTCGCCGTCGCCATCCGCGAGGCCGAACTGGACGCCGCCCCGGCGCTCGCCGCCCGCGCCCGCGCCGCCGGCGCGCTCGCCCGCGCCCTGGAAGCCGCCGCCGCGGCCGCCGAGACCCGCGCCGACACCGAGGAGCAGCGCGCGAGCGAGCTCCAGGAGGACGGCGGCAAGGCCCAGTCCGCCGCCACCGAGGCCGCCACCGCCGCCCAGAAGGCCCGCAGCGAGGCCGAGCACCTGCGCCAGCGCCTCGCCGAGGTCGAGCAGGAGACCGAGGCCGCCGTCGAGGCCGGGTTCATCGACTCCGACGGCGACGCGGACCCGGCCCGCGCCGCCCTGCACGCCGCCGACGTGGAGCAGGCCGCCGCCGCGGCCCTCGCCCAGGCCCGGACCGTCGCGGAGGCCTGCGCCACCCGGCTGCGGGAGGCCGCCGCCGCCACCTCCCGCGCCGAACTCGCCGCCGAACGGGCGGGCGACGCCCGCAAGGACGCGGCCCGCGCGCTGGCCGCCGAGCAGCGCACCGCCGCCCTGCTCGCCACCGAGCAGCGCCTCGCCGACCTGCTCTCCCTCACCCCGTACCAAGAAGAGGCCGAGGAGGACGCCGGCTTCCTCACCCCCGCCGTGCTCGACCGCAACGCCGAGTACCTGCGCGAACTCCTCGACGAGGCCATCGCCACCGCCGAACGCACCCTGTTCGACCTGCGCACCGCCGCCGCCGACGACTCCCGCATCCTCGCCGCCCTCGGTGACGGCGGCCTGCTGCCGCCCGGCCCCGACGTGCTGGCCACCGTCGAGTACCTCGCCGAGCACGGCATCCCCGCCCTGCCGGGCTGGCGCTACCTCGCCCAGTCCGTCGACCCCGCCGACCACGAGGCGATCCTCGCCGCCCGCCCCGAACTGGTGGACGGCGTGGTCGTCACCGACCCGGCCTCGCTGGAGCGCGCCCGCGAGGCCCTCCAGGCCGCCGCCCTGCTGCCCCGCTCCACCGTCGCCGTCGGCGCCGCCGCCTCGCTGATCGCCCCGATCACCGACCGGCCCGCCTTCTTCCTGGTGCCGCCGAACCCGGCCATGCACGACGAGTCCGCCGCCGACGGCGAGCGCCGCGAACTGCGCGCCCGCGCCGCCGCCCGCGAGGAGCACATCCGCGAACTCGCCGGCCGGCTCGGCGCCGACCGCGCCCTCGCCGCCCGGCTCGCCTCCTGGCACGCCAGCTGCCCGCCCGGCACCCTCGCCGAACTCGCCGCCGCCGCCGAGGCCGGCCGCGAGCACGCCGAGCAGGCCGCCGCCGCCCTGGCCACCCTGCGCTCCGACCACGACGAGGCCGAGACCGACCACGCGGCCGCCGCCTCCGCCCACGAGGAGCACCGGGAGGCCGCCCAGCGCGCCCGCCGCCGCGCCGACGCCCTCTCCGGCCTCGCCTTCCGGCTGCGCGAGCGCGCCACCTGGGCCCGCCGCCAGCGCGAACTCGCCGAGGACGCCGCCGAGTGCGACCGCCGCCAGGCCGTCTGCGCCGAACGCGCCCGCACCTGCGACGAGGACCGCCGCGCCGCCCAGCGCGCCGCCGACGACGCCCGCCGCACCGTGCGCGCGCTGCGCGCCGAACGCGCCGAGATCCCCGCCGCCGAGCAGGCCGACGAGCCCGCCGAGCAGACCGCCCCCGCCGCGCTGCCCGCCCTGCGCGAGGCCTACCGGGCCGCCTCCCAGCTGTACGAGAAGGTCGGCGTCGGCGCCGACCTGCGCGCCGAGCAGGCCCGCGCCGAGGGCGACGAGGCCGCCGCCGCGACCGAGCTCGACCGCCTCACCAACAAGGTCCGCACCCGCGCCGAGGAACTCCTCGGCAGCCCCGACGGCGCCGACGGCCCCGCCCGCCAGGCCGCCGCGGCCCGCGCCGAGGAACTGGTCGCCACCATCGAGGCCCGCTCCGCCGCCGCCAGCGAGCAGCTCGGCCGCCTGCGCGGCGAGGCCGAGCGCTCCGCCCCGGCCGACGGTGAGGCGCACACCGAGCTGCCCGAGGAACTCGTCCCGGCCGACCCCGAGCACGCCCAGGTCCTGCTGCGCACGGCCACCGGCCGGCTCGCCGAGTGCCGCGAGGCCGTCGACACCGCCCGCACCGCGCACGCCGACCTCCAGCGCACCTTCGACGCCGCCCAGTCCGCCGCCGCCGACTTCGATGAGCTGGCCGGCCAGCTGCGCGACGGCCTGCGCGAGCAGCAGGAGGAGGACGGCCGGCCGGCCGAGCCCTACCTCGGCTCGCTGCCCGAGGCCCGCAACGCCTCCACCGACGCCCGCCGCGCGCTGCGCACGTCCGTCGGCGAGCTGTCCTCCGCCGAACTCGCCGTCCGGGATGCCTCCGACGCCCTGGTCCGGCACGCCAACGCGGCCCGCTACGAGGCCGTCCGCACCCCCGCCCGCCAGCAGATCCGCGAGCTGCCCGCGTCCGCGCTGCCCGAGCACGCGGCCGCCTGGGCCACCGCCTTCGCCCCCCGGCTGCGGGTGCTCACCGACGAGCTCACCCAGCTGGAGCGCAACCGCGGCTCGATCGTCGACCGGCTGCGCGGACTGGTCGAGTCCTCGCTCACCACCCTGCGGGCCGCCCAGCGGCTGTCCCGGCTGCCCGAGGGCCTGGGGGAGTGGTCCGGCCAGGAGTTCCTGCGGATCCGCTTCGAGGACCCGGACCACACCACCCTGGTGGAGCGCCTCGGCGAGGTCATCGACGAGGCCACCCGTGCCGCCGTCCGGAAGAACAGCGACCTGCGCCGCGACGGCATGTCCCTGCTGCTGCGCGGCGTTGCCGCCGCGATCGGCCCCAAGGGCGTCAGCGTCGAGATCCTCAAGCCCGACGCGGTGCTGCGCGCCGAGCGGGTGAGCGTCGGCCAGATGTCCGACGTCTTCTCCGGCGGCCAGCTGCTCACCGCCGCCATCGCGCTCTACTGCACGATGGCCGCGCTGCGCGCCAACGACCGCGGCCAGTCCCAACTGCGGCACGCCGGCACGCTGTTCCTCGACAACCCGATCGGCCGCGCCAACGCCACCTACCTGCTGGAGCTCCAGCGCGCGGTGGCGGACGCGCTCGGCGTCCAGCTGATCTACACCACCGGCCTGTTCGACACCACGGCGCTCGCCGAGTTCCCGCTGGTGATCCGCCTGCGCAACGACGCCGACCTGCGGGCCGGCCTCAAGTACATCTCGGTGGAGGAGCACCTGCGCCCGGGCCTGCCCGCCCCGCAGGACCCGGACGGCCCGACCATCCACGGCGAGATCACCGCCACCCGGATGTTCAAGCGCCCGGCGGAGGTTCCCGCCCAGCCGTGAACCACGGCCTGCCGCCGAACTCCCGCCTGCGGGGCGACGCCGGGGCACGCACCTCGCCGCGTTGTCGTCGGTCGCCAATGCGCTGCATTGGGCTCCCTCCTCCGCCTTGCGATGCACGCACCCCAACG